>NZ_JAPQLJ010000048.1:0-14717 GCF_028982115.1 Wolbachia endosymbiont of Drosophila tsacasi
TCCTGCAAATTGGCGTACTATACTGTCTTAAACGACTTATAAGCGCGTTTCAGCTTGTGTAGGTAAAAACCTAGAAATATCGTGAAGACATAAGGTGCACATAGTGCAAAAAATTAAAAATAAGACGCCAACTACGTTGTTTTCTTGCTGTTTAATCTGCACAGATGAAGATAACTGAATACCTTCACTATCATGATAAGGGGGCTGGCGGAGGGTGTCAAGTAAGTTTTGCATTTAATCCGTTTCTATGGCTTAGGTGCCCTTGACTCTCGGCTGGGTCGAATTTGTATAGCTACATTGTCGGTAAATCTAAATTGCTTTAATAATTTTGATTGAAAAATAGTTTTTCTATTATATAAATGCTACTTTAGGGTAATCAAAATGGAAGACGATAAATATAGCCTAGGCTTAAGAGTTATCCATTGGTTGATGGCTGTTTTTATTATTGGTATGCTTTGCTCTGGACTTTATATGAAAAGCTTACCACTTAGCAATGAAATTAAGTTCAACATATACGCTATTCATAAGGCTTGTGGTATCACTATTCTTGGACTAATCATAGTACGCATATTTTTTCGCGTCTTTACTTATGTTCCACGACTTCCAGCAAATTTTTCTCGGTTTGTAATCAATGCAAGTAAAACAGTACACTTTGGTTTATATTCTTTAATGGTGCTAATGCCACTATCTGGCTATGTTATGTCTTCTGCTTCTAGCAAAAAGATCAAGTATTTTTTTCATATCCCTTTGTTGATTAATCAAAACAAAGATCTAGCTAACACGGCTAATTGGCTACATTCGATGCTTGCATGTTTTATGGTACTCTTTATAATCTTGCATATACTTGGCGCTTTGAAACACACATTTATAGATAAGCAAAACATTTTTAAACGTATGATATAGGTTATATGTTAAGTAGCCTCTGGAAAAAAGGAACAGATTTTCTTGGTAGTGAGTTTGCGATAATGGGTGGTGCTATGAGCTGGGTTTCAGAGAGAAACTTGGTTTCGGCAATCTCAAACGCTGGTGGTTTCGGTGTAATTGCATGTGGTGCAATGTTTCCAAACCTATTGAAAAAAGAAATCATAGAGACACAGAAATTAACTAACAAACCATTTGGTGTAAACCTAATTACTATGCACCCAAAGTTGAGTAAGCTGATAGATGTATGCATTGAAACGAAAGTGAGCCATATAGTGCTTGCCGGTGGACTACCAACAAAGCCTAATATAGAAAAAATCAAGAGTGCAGGCATTAAAGTTATGTGCTTTGCACCAGCATTAAGCCTTGCGAAAAGGTTAGTGAAAATGGGAGTAGATGCGTTAATAATAGAAGGAATGGAAGCAGGCGGGCACATAGGGCCAGTTAGTACTTCCGTTCTTGCACAAGAGATATTGCCTCATTTTAAAAATGAACAAACACCAGTATTTGTTGCCGGCGGAATAGGAAGAGGTGAAATGATAGTTAATTATTTAAAAATGGGGGCAAGTGGCTGTCAAATAGGCACATTATTTGTCTGCACTAATGAGTCAATTGCCCACAAAAATTTTAAGGAAGTGTTTATTAAGTCAGCTGCGCGTAATGCAGTGTCTTCTATGCAGATAAGTGCTGATTTTCCTGTAATTCCTGTAAGAGCCATAGCCAACAAAGCAAGTAATGATTTTATGAAGCATCAAAAAAAAGTTATTGATGAATACCAAAAGGGCCAGATCTCAAAAGAAGATGGGCAGCTTGAAATAGAAAAATTCTGGGCTGGAGCTTTAAGAAGAGCAGTAATTGATGGAGATGTTGAAACAGGATCTCTAATGGCCGGTCAAAGTGTTGGCATGGTTGATAAGGAAAAGCCTGTAAAAGAAGTGATAGACATGTTAGTTCAACAAGCGAACAATTATATCAAAAGCAAATCTGTAGAAGCAGCAAAGCAAATAGTTAACCAGCAAGCAAGTCATAATTATCTCTGAAAGAGCCCATTATAGGGCATAATTGCCCAGTTTTAATGTAAAATTAACGCTAAAGAGGTATCTATACATTTTATTATGTATGGAGGAGTCTATGCTAAATACTGTAAAAAATCCTGAGAGGATGTACGACATTATATTCGAAGCAGTAACAAAAAAGCGAGAAGCTGTGCAAGAAACTACCAGAACATGCAAACAGTTCTTCAAGCAGGGAGCTGATCCTCAGGTGTTGATTCGATTAGAAGAAGTACTAAGAGAACGACAAGATGAGCAGGCTGTCAGAAAACACTTAGAGTCATCCAAGCCAGGAGCTAGCCCTGAAGCATCAGCTAAATTAAAAAAATTAGCTAAAAAAAAGAGAAGATTATAAGTATTATATCAAGGACTTTCTTCCACAGTTGAAAAAAGAAATAACGCAATCAAAAAAACTAGACCCAACAAAAAGAGTGGAAATAGAAAAAATAATTATGGAACTAATAACTTTAGATGCTGTTAGCAAGAACGACAATAAAGATCATTCTGATAGCACCATGCAAAATCAAAATACAACTGCAGATGCTGTAGAAGTGCCAAGCGGTGCAAATACTTCTAAACTCAGTAGTGGTAGTGATTTAGATAGTGGAATAGAATCGCCTAGAACGAATGAAGAAAGTTTAGAATCACCAGTAAGTAGCAGAAGGAGGAGTTTAATTTTAGTAACAAGCACTTCATCTGAGGAAAGTTTAAACTCAACATTAAACTCTGTTGAAGAAGACAATGGTTTGCAACCAGAGGATGAAGGAGAGACAAAATTAGCACATCTGACCAAAACAAGGGCCAAAGGGCCAAGCGGACGAAGATCTCCTTCTAAACATCATGAGAAGAAAGATCCAATGCAACCCGAAGAAAAAGAGGAGAAAGCTGTTTCAAGCAAACAAGAAGCTTCTAAAGATATCCTATCTAAAAAACAATCCAATGATAGAAATCTTCACGTTGCACTTGCAGCAGGTTGTGCTCTTCTAGCAGTGGGATGTCTTGTTGCAGCAGCAATAGCAAAATCAGGAATATTGTGTGTCATAGGAGCAGTATTTGCTATAGAGGCAATAACTACATGGTATTTAACCCCTTCAAGTGAATTAACATCCACCAATTTGAGTCGTCCTGTTGATGATAAAGAGCTTACAGCATTGTAAAAATTAAATATGTGTTACTTGTAGTGGATAAGTGAATTCAGTTCTTGCCTATTGATATAAAAGTTGTTATATTTGAGGAATGTTTAAAGGGTATTTAGTTGATGTGCACTCAATTGAATAAAGTTTTGGTTTTTATAGCCTTATTAAGTTTCATTTTTGCATCATATTCTAGCGAAGCAAGTTCGGTGAGTGATGAATTAAAGGATGTACAAGAAACGGTAAAAATTTTTATTTCTTCATTTTCAATTAAAGATACTGTAGAAAATATGAGTCCTTCAACAATCATAGGGTTATGTATAGCTGCAGTGATACTTGCAGTAGTGTTCAGAGGTCTAATCTTTTTTATGATAATGTTTGGTGTACTGATCATGATGTTTGGTAGTACAGAAAAGGCAACAGACTACTTAAAAGAGAAATTTAATTTTGCAAAAGATATAAAATTACAATCCGATAGCGAAAAAAAAGATAAAAATTAAGATAGTATTTTTATCTTTTTTAATTATCTTTATTGAATACACATATGCAGCTAAAAGTACCAGCAACTAACCATAAGCTTGAGAAAAAGAACAACTTAGCATTACTAGAAAGCATTGATTTAGATTTTATTCCTTATGCTTGTCACTACGATGAAGAAACTATACTAACAAAACAGGGAGAATTGTTAAAAATAATCAAGTTAGAAGATTATTCTTCTGTTGATAACTACAGCGACCTTAGAACTGAAATTAGAAAAAGCATATCAAAAAATATTAATAGCCTATATTTTGCCGTTTGGATTCATACTGTCCGAAAGCGCAATAAATTGAGCTTAAAATGGAATAAAACTGAAGACTTCTCTGATAAGCTACATTCAGCGCGGTTTGATAAACTCACTGATAGTAAATTACAGTATATAAATGAATTATATATTGTAATATTGTTTAGCGATTTTGGTAAGCATACCAATAATTCATTTTTTTTTAATAGAATAAAGAATAAGCATAAGCTGTCTTTACAAGAAAGTCACCAGGAGTTGCAAAAGATAACTGACTTAATTCACGATGATTTAGGACCTTTTGGAGCTAAAAAACTGGGTCTAAGATTTAGTGAAGGTAAAATATATTCTGAAATGATAGAATTTCTCTACTATATTGTTACATTAACGCACAAAGATTATCCAATACATGAAAGGGACCTGTTGCAATATATTAGAAATTTTAAAATAGCTTTTGGTTTCAATACGTTTCAGACAATCTTTGAAAATCAACAGAAATTTGGCTCTATTTTCAGCATAAAAGAATACCGAGAAATCTCCTTAGCCAATATAGATAGGTGCTTACAGCTTGAATCTGAATTTATCATTACAGAAATAATGATATTTACTAGTAATAGTAAGGCAATAAAAGAATTTAATAAACAAATTAACATGCTGCAAATTAGTGAGGATAATACCTTACTTAAAAGCTCAGGAATTGAAGAAATAATAGAGCTTGAAAAGACCTTTAGTCTAGACTTCTGCCAACAGAAAATTATTTTTACAATATTTGCAGACGATAGGAATAAGTTAGCTGAAAGTATTGGTGATTTATCTTCTATAATGTCATTGATTGGCTTCATGATATTTAGAACTGATCTACATATGGAAAGTCATTTTTGGGCACAACTTCCAGGCAATTTTACCTTTATTGCACAACCGAAAAATATATTAGCAAAATATGCTTGCAGTTTTGCTATGCTGCATGATTTTACGTCAGGTACATTAAAAGGAGGAAGGTGGAAAGAAGCGGTAACAGTTTTTTTCTCAAAAGAAGGAAATCCTTACTTCTTTAATTTCCATGGAAAAAGAAATAATGGCCATACTACGATACTTGGAGCTCCAAATTCAGGCAGAACTTCACTCATTAATTTCCTATTATCAGAATCAAGAAAGTTTAACCCAAGAATTGTCATATTGGATAACACTGGAAAGTCGATAATTTTTACTAAAGCAGTGAGTGGTAAATATTATATAATCGATCCAAAATATAAGGACAAAAGCCTAAAATTTAATCCACTAAACATTGAAGATAGTGCTTCCAATCGCAATATGTTGGTTGAACTGATCAAAAGAATGGTAGCCGATACGAGCTTGGTGGACGTAGAAGAAAAGATAAGAAAAATTGTGGATTCCATATTTGCTATACCCAAGGAGTCACGTTCTATTGCGCAAATTTCTGAGGTGCTTTTGCTCCTCGGGGGTAAAATAAGTAGATGGTGTGAAGGTGGTGAGTTTGCTTACTTATTTCAAGATGGTAATGAATCAGATATTGACTGGGAAACAAAAATTATATCTCTCAACACCGCAAACCTCACAAAACGAAAAGAATGTATGTACGTGATACTTTACTATTTTTTATATTCTTTTGAGGCAAAATGTGATGGCTCACCTGCAATACTTGTTTTGGATGAAGCATGGGAGATAAGTAATATTTTTCCTACAGAGAAAGAGTTTGATAACTGGATGCAAAGAATGACGGAACTAAATATTGTGGTAATCCTAAGTACTGAAAATTTAAACCTCGCATTTGCTAGCAAATTTACTCAATATTTAGATAAACATGTTGATACAAGGATCTTGATGCCAAACGTCAATGCAAATAGATTATACATGAAGGCATTTTCTTTATCAAAAGAGGAGCTGAATATAATTCTGCAGACGCCAACACAGGAAGGTTTATTTTTGATAAAGCAGTATAAAGGGTTAGTAACTTTAAATTTAGATTTAAAGAATATGCAAGAAATACATGTACTTTCAGCTAATAAAGAGACTATAAAGTATATGTATGAAGCAATAAAAGAAAAAGGAGAAGAAGTTAATCAGTGGTTACCGGTGTTCTATGAAAAATGTAAAGCTTAATTTCTTATTGATATTCTTATTGACATTTGGTCCTTCGTATCAAGGATATGCTGATTGTCCCCGCTTTGTAGAAAGTAATACTTGGTGGGAGGCAATAGTTGGTGGCAATTGGGTGAAAGAAATTAAGGTAAAAGCAATAAAAGATCAAGGAGTGGATAGCTATTTTAATCCTAAGATTAGAGTATGTGCTTATGATGGAAAAAGTTACTGCTACGACTTACAAGGTGGGACATCCTGCCGCCAAATATATGGTACGCAAGGCACAGGTGCTGGAGTTTCGGCAGCAGTTTTTATCGATTGGGAAGGGGATAAAACAAAAGCTGGAGGAGAAATTGCTCAGGGTCTTGAATGGGAATGGGCAGATGGTGTTACTGATGAAGAGAAAATAAAATTTGCTAATTCCCCTAAGATATGCGCTTGCAGTCAAAAAGGGGCTTGTATGTCAGGAATTTCTTCATGGGGTTCTAGAGTATTTTCGGGTAAGAATATTTTTCGTCCTGGAGAGATGGAAAAAGTCTGTGATACCTGCTACCAAAAGAAAGTAAAATGTGCTCCTGTGCCACTTGCACCTAGCCTCCCTCCATTTTGTGAACAACTTGCAATGTCGCTTCCACAAGTTAGAATTGTTCCTATAACAGATAAAGATAATGATTACTTCAACCCTAAAGTTAAGGTAATAGCTGGTGATCTAATAGAAGAAGACGGAAAGATTGGAAAAGAATTAGATTTCCCTAAAGGGTATGGAGAAAATAAAGCTGAGTGGCGCTCTATTTTAGACAAAGATGGCATCACGTACTACTTCAAAACTTATAGAGAAAAAGATAAACTCTGTGCTAAATATCATGGAACTCAAGGTATAGATGAAAAGAGTCTGCAGTTTATTCGCTGTTTCCCGGCACCACCTGCTCCGGAACCTGAGATAGTGAAGGTAGCAAATGAAAACACGCTAGAAATAAAAATGAAGATGAGCGAGAGCACTTGTACTTATGAAGCACGTGGAACCTACAGTAATGGTTCCTGTACTTTTAATGTTACCAACCATCCTGTAAATATTGGCCCCCTATCTTTAAAAGTAGTAAAACCGAGAATAGTTGAAAGAACAACTAGTACTAGTGACAATAAAAGTAATATTAACGATATTATAGAAAATATATTTAAAAATAGTTCTCGATTTACAATTTTAGAACAACATGGTTACGTTCCCAATATTGGGATTGAGCTTCCTAATGGTGATTCTTGCAGTCTAACAAATCCTAGGGAACATAATCAATGTGAACTCACTAAGTTAGAATTAGATAATATGGGACAACCAAAAATAGAAGTGGGATATATGGGAGTAAAAAATCAAGTAAATTCTAACAGTAAAATGCTTTGTCTTTCTGGTTGGCAGCCAGAACCAGAGGAGTTTGTTCTTGAAAGAGAAGGTAAGGTAGTACCACTAAAATCAATGGGAACAAAATATATTGAATACAATTCTGTTTATTCAAAGGAATCAAATCAGTTCTATTATCTTCCAAGCAAGGAAATAGGTGACCTTTTGAAAAGACCTCAAAATCAGTTGGATAAAATAATATTTAATAAGCAAGGGTATGTTTTCTTCCCTGACGACAATAAACAGGAAAAGGGGAAATGCAGTTACTGTGTAAAAAGAAATGATGAGATAGACAATGCATTTAAATCTAGTAAAGGACTGAAAGTAGTATACAAATTGACGGATGTAGAACATAGAGAAAAATGTAATCAAGGAGATGATGGTTGCATCTGCTTTAATAGAACATGCAGCCGTTCAACACGATATGTAGACAAAGAAAACACTCAATCTTTTTATACAAAGATTTCACAAGATGCAAATGGCGTTGTCACGCAACAAGAAGCACCAATTAAAGCAAACAGAACAGAGGTCTTTTATGCTGATAAATTGTGTAGGTTCGATTTAGAAAGTCTCAAAAAGAAATTAAAAGAGATAATCAAGGAACAGCTGAAAAATAAGAAACAAGAACCGGAAAAAAAGAGCGAAAAGTCGCATGTTTTTGGAAGTGGAAATCATGATGTGGATGGCTCACAAATAACATCTAGCCATGTTGAAATAGAAGTGTGGGGATGTGGTGAAGCAGGTCATATAAAAGATACACCCGATCGCTGCAAATATTATGTAGATAGTGCCACCAAGAAGAATGCCTGTTTCACTGAAACTAGAGCAGGAATGCCAGGAGATTATATTAAAGCTAAATTGGAAATTGATCCTGATTATCCTATCATTGAAGTTAAAGTTTCGGAGGGAGGAGGTAACCAAGAATCTAGATACACAGATAAGGATGGGGAGCCTATTTTTGTAAGAAAGTGTAGTGTAGGCAAACAAGAGTGCAAGGATTTAGTCACTATGGGAGGTGGAGGTATCTATAAAATGTATCCGGATAGGGATAATTATACGAATTATACAGATTATACGGAAACAATAATTGATGATAGTGTGAAATTAAAAGAAAAAATCACAACAACAGGATTGCGGGTTACTGAAGATAATAGGATAGCATATATAGAAAATGGTGAAATCAAGTATGAAACAGTAAAGTGTAGCAAGGGTTTTAGAAGCAGTAAACCTGGTGCAGGTGGTTGCATTGATAAAGGAATTTATGGTAAAGGCTCTGCAGGGCAGGTGAAGGTAACGCCTATTATAAAGGGATTTGACATAAACATAATAAATGATGCTATTGAAAAAATGATAGGAAATCGATATGATCCCGGGGAGGTTAGGGATTTTTCGAGGAGTGAGTTTGACACGAGTTTAACTAAGATGATTGAAGAGGAACTCAAAAAAGAATTGTTAAGGTAAAAAGATATAGCTCTGAAAATTATGCTCTCGTTTTAATAATTAATTAAAGTAAAGCATGTAGTAAATGGTGTATCTTAACAAAAAGGTATAACGAATGTAGGAGGGTGCTTTATTCAACCCCATATATATGTTTTTTTTGTACCCATGCTTTGCGTTTCGATGAGGACAGCAAACACCATTTTTCACTGCATTTTTTTATTTCTATTACAACAAACTTGTCTATTTTCATAGTAATCTTGCTGTCTACACTCTGTTTTTGATATCCATAAGTATCTTCTTTTATCATTGCGTGGTGCTTATCACTAAGCAGATTGCCTTTTATCCATCCGCAGTCTTCATCTATATCGCAGACCTTTTTCCAACTCTCAAACTCTTCTATCACTTTCAGAGGCAGATTTTTGCAAGTGTATCTCCATTTTACAGGATAATGAAACCCTGGCCCCGTTCTCATGTTGATTTTATTTGATTTGGTTGAAACAAAGGTATTAGCAAACAAGCTATGGCTAAATAATAAAAACAATAGGATAATAGTACTGCCCAGTGTCAAGCACTGGGATGACATGAGGGATAGTGTAACAGACTTATTCATCATAATTCACGATTAGATTGACATAAGATAAAGAGTAAATTAAAAATTGAATAGATCTTTAAATGCAAAATCAATGCCTATAGAAATATTAATGCCTGCTCTTTCACCAACAATGAGCAAAACTGGAGGAAAAATTGTCAAGTGGCATAAAAAAGAACAAGACAAAGTTGAAGTAGGTGACGTAATTGCTGAGATAGAGACTGATAAAGCCATAATGGAGTTTGAATCTGTAGATGAAGGAGTTTTAGCAAAAATTTTAGTAACAGAAGGAACAAGTGGCGTGCCTGTAAATCAACCGATAGCTTTAATGCTGGAAGAAGGAGAAGATAGCAGTGTGCTTAATAACTATACCTCAACTTCCATCAATAGTGCAGTTAAAAAGGAAGTGGCAAAAAGTGCTGTTGATAATCAAAAATCAGAATACCAAGATTTAAATGGAAAGCCAACAAGTCATTCTTCGGTGTCATTCCAGCGCGTGACCAGAAGAAAAGAACCAGTGTCAGCTACTCAGATGACAGAGGGTTATGTAGAAGGTATAATAAAAATAAGCCCATTAGCTAAGAAAATAGCTCAAAATGAAGGGGTTAATGTGCAGCAATTAAAAGGTACAGGTCCATACGGTCGCATAATTAAGGCTGATGTGTTGGAGTTTTTAGACAGTGGTATACGCACTAAAAGTCCTGAGAAAGATACCATAGTTGAAGTAAGTAATATGCGCCAAGTGATAGCACAGCGCCTGACTGAATCCAAACAGAATGTTCCACATTTTTATTTAACTGTAGACTGCCAGGTTGATAAGTTAATATCGTTAAAAAACGAGATTAGCTCAGCAGATGAAAATAACAAAGTAACAATTAATGACCTAATCATAAAAGCTGCAGCTTTCAGCATGAAAAAATTTCCTGATATAAATTCTTCGTGGATAGATAATAAAATACTTAAATACTCGAATGTAGACATTTCAATCGCTGTGGCACTTGAAGATGGGCTAATTACTCCTATAGTAAACAATGCTGATAAAAAGGGTATTTTATCTATATCAAAAGAAGTGAAAGATTTAGTAAGCAGAGCAAGATCTGGAAAATTAAGGCCAGAAGAATTTCAAGGAGGTGGGTTTACTATTTCCAATTTAGGAATGTTTGGTATAAAAGCCTTCAGTGCTATAATCAATCCGCCGCAATCTTGCATTATGGCAGTTGGTGCATCCAAAAAACAACCAATTGTTATGAATGAGAAAATAGAGATAGCAGAAATAATGACAGTAACACTTTCTGTTGACCATAGAGCAGTTGATGGGGCACTCGGAGCAAAGTTTTTAAATGCCTTTAAGCATTATATAGAGAGTCCTCTGGCGATGCTTATTTGAAACCTATTAGCATCGTTATTACAAAATTAATACCTCTTAGTTTATACTTTTATTAGTTGATAGATTTAGAGGTAAAAACATGACTTATACAAAAATAGAAAAACGCAATATATCTTTTTATGATGCAAAATTAAAATTTTCAAACAACGGGCTTCAAACAGATTCTTCGTCCAATGAGTCAATAGACTCTATTGGTAAGAAATTTAAGTATGAAGTAAAACTTCCAGGTGTTATTCACACTACAGCAAGAAAAAATAACGTTGGGGACGGATTTAATGAGCTAAATGCAAGAAAGGAAGCTAATTTTGTTGCTCCAGAGCTTAGCGTTGCAAAAAAGAAGAAAGTTACTTTTGCAAATCCAGAGGACCATATTATTCCAACTCCTACTCGTTCTGAATACATGATGCAAAAGGAAAGAGAAGCAAAAAAGTCAAACCCTTTTAAAACACTGATGAAAACTATGCCAGTGTACAAAAATGTTGATGACACATTTCCAGAACTACCAGCATGTGCATACAAGCCAGCACTGTTTCCAAAACCATCAAAAGAGAAAGTAAGAGAAGCTTTGGATAGAATGCGTAATAATAGCAAAGCTAGCAGTTCTGCAAGTGTTGAAAATGATACGCTGAAAATCTCTAGTTTAAATGATGTATTTGCTTCTCATCCAACATACAAAGGTAAAAAGCGCTTTAGTCCATTGTTGCGCAATAATGCTGAAGTGTATGGCAATATAACTTCTGGTACCAAACCTTACTCAATCACAGAAAAGTGCATGGTAACACACGATGGCAATGCGCTTGAAGCAGAAATGGAGAGAAAGCATGGATTTCAATCAGATCCAAGTATTAAGCATGTAAAGGCTGATACGGCAACGTGCTCTATTACTAAAGGTAATGATAAAAGAGATATCAGACCTGATGCTTCATATGAACAGCAAGAGCCTTTATCAGATATATCTAAAGTTAATGTGAAGGAATTAGCAAATAAATTCCGCGGTTAAAATTTCTGCATTAAGGGCACAACTGTACGAACATTATGATACAAGAGACCAAGAAAGATGTCATCCCAGTGCTTGACACTGGGATGACATCTTTCATTACTAAAATTACCTGCAAGTGACAATATTCATACACTAAACATCAAAGACAGGGGTTTTAAAACAAAATGTTCTTTATTTGTTTTATACTTTCTGAATCTTTCTTTTTGAAGGTAGCCTCGAGAGAAATTTTAAGCTTTTCCCATTCTTTTTGACTATTTAGACTCTCAATCTTCTCCAGTGCTTTCTCATGTGATGAATATAATTCCTCATACAAATCAGCATTTACTGACTGTAATATTACTAAAAATGTAAATAAATTCGGATCAAGTAATTCTTCTTTTACATAACATAGCTTAATTTTCTTTACACAGTATTGTATTGCTTTTAATGATAACGAGAAGCTTTCTGCATAAAACATAAAGCTATCTATAATTAAGCTTTTTGATTTTTTTGGCAATTCAACATCTTGAAACAGCTTTCTTGTAAACTGCCCTATTGATTGTTTTGGCAAGTGCAAAGCGAGATCAGTAAAAGATTTCAAGCTAAAATTTGGTCCAAGTATTGTGCTAATTGCTCTTTGCACATTGCTCTTATCTCTACTAACAGAAATAATGAAAACAAGCCCCTCCACATCAAGCATATACTTTATAGATTCCAAAAAATCGACAACGAATTTAGGGCGGCACACATCAAGATTATCCACCATTATATAAATGTTTTTGTCTTTTCTAATTCTATTAACTACCTTTGCCAATTGTGTTTTAAAATCCTTAATGTTTTCTTCTCTTCTTTGAAGAGTATTCAACTCTCTCAGTACAGAACCAATATCTTTCCTATCAGCCTCTTTTGTAGCGTCAAGCAATACGGAAAGCATAGCAAGTGGAGATTTACTGATCAGCTTTCCTAGTGTGTTTAGAGAAAATAGTTCTTGGTTTATGTTCTTGAACTGTTGTATAACGCTTCTTTTTACTTCATATGATGCAAATAAATCTTCAAATAGAAAATTTAAAAAAGAAGGAAGTGGTTGATCCAGTGCATTGATATCCCATGCGTTATAGTAAGCTGCAATTTCATTTTGCTGTTTTAACTCTTTTACCCACTTTTTCAGAAAAAACGTCTTACCCCATCCATCATATCCTTCTAAAGATATTATTGTAAAAGACTGATCAATTGTTTTAATTATGGTGTTGAATTTACCTGAAAATTGCTTATAGTTTAGACGGTCATTTTCCCAAGCCACCACTTTAAGCGGTGGCGCTGTTTCTTTCTTCTTGAACGTTACTAACGATACAAGTTTTTTTAAGCACATACCTTATTTTATATTTAACTCATATTCTTGTCTTGAAGTGAGGGCTGCTTTTAACGTTCCTTCATCTAGATAGTCAATTTCTCCACCCATTGGTATGCCACAAGCAAGGCGCGATATTTTCACATCCAAATTTTTTAGCAATTCAATTATATATTGTGCAGTAACTTGACCCTCTAATGTCGGATTAATTGCGATAATTATCTCTTCAATTTTAGACTCTGCCACTCTTTCCAGAATAGTATCAAGGTTAAGTTCTTTTGGACCTATGCCATTTATCGCAGACAATCTGCCCCCCAAAACATGGTATAAACCTGAATATATATTTCCTTTTTCAAACGCCCATAGATCACCTAATTCTTCTACTACACACAGTAACTTAGTGTCACGTTTTGGGTTAGTACAAATAGAACAAGGTGATTTAGTATCTAGATTTCCGCAAATCTCACATTCTACTATAAGATCTGCTAGCTCTTTAATCAAAGATACAAGTGGTAGCATAACTTTCTCTTTGTTTTGGAGTAAATGTATAACCAACCTGCGTGATGATGATGGTCCTAAACTTGGCAATTTAGAAAAAGCATGAACTAGATTCTTTATGTTAATGTTCATTCAATAAATTCAGAATAGTTCATCAAATGGTAACATCAAATCCTTTGTAAAGAAAGTGGTAAGTTTCTATTGATCCCACTTTGATTAGCTATAGAAAAAATTTTTTATTCTAATGCAAAAAATTACTTCCGCATACTTAAAGCCTGATTATAATAGACTTCTTGCATAACCAAAACTAAGTAGAAAAAAGGTATAGCTATACCGCCGCGGTATCTCTAGATCTCGCTGCGGGATGACGATTGTCAGGGCCAGCGCCTCTATGATGTCATCCCAGTGCCCAGACACTGGGATCCCGGAAACTTAATTGCAAGTAATGCATTGGGTTTGGTGAATATGGGTTTTGCGTTATAAAATGAAGCACTTTTTGTGAATTTGTAAAGAAAGCTGGATCCCAGTGTCTGGGCACTGGGATGACACCCTGTAGCCCTACGTCATACCGTCACGGTATCTCAGCCGCTAACACGTAGCGGTATGATGATTCTTCAAATCGTCAAGGTGTCATCCAAGTAGCCTTCTCTTCCTGTCATCCCAGTGCTTGACACTGGGATCCAGAAGACGTAATTTCAACCAAGTGGCTGCATAATAAAGGCTGGATTCCAGTGCCAAGCACTGGGATGACATCACAGGGGCACTGGAATGACACCTCTCTTGGGCTCTTTTAGCTATAAACATTAAGAAATTTACCAAACGAAAAAAAAGGCAAAAAAAGCCCCGGTTAATATCTATTTTCAGTATTTGGCGTTTTTTAAGTCTTAAACACTGCAATTTAGCTGCTTTTAAGTGCAACTAACCTTAGCTAAAATATTTAAGAAATTTACTAAGCAGAAAAAAAGGCAAAGAAATCCCGTGGTAATTAGTGTTCACTCCCTAATCCTGCAAATTGGCGTACTATACTGTCTTAAACGACTTATAAGCGCGTTTCAGCTTATATAGGTAAAAACCCAGAAATGTTGTGAAGACATAAGGT
>NZ_JAPQLJ010000048.1:14742-67762 GCF_028982115.1 Wolbachia endosymbiont of Drosophila tsacasi
AAGACGCCAACTACGTTGTTTTCTTGCTGTTTAATCTGCACAGATGAAGATAACTGAATACCTTCACTATCATGATAAGGGGGCTGGTGAGGCTTGTCAAGTAAGTTTTTTCGTTTCTATTCCCAAGAAAAGCTCGTCATATGGTTATGCAAGAAGTCTATTCGTGTAGTTGTCTAGTTATAAATCACTCACAATTGATATGCTCGAACTATTTTCAGTAAATAAATCAAGCATAATGTTAGGTATTCTACCATCAACTATGTGAACAACTCCAGCACATTCCTCTACCATTTTAGTATATGCCATAAGCCTTCCAATAAATTTTTCTCCTTGAATTTTGCCACAATCAATCGATGCATTTAAATTTTTAACAGATATCTTCCTGCCACCAATTTTATCTATTTCTTCACCTGTATCGCTAAAGGTTATCATTTTAGATGCAGAAACTGCAATTGCAATTGTGCTTGCAGTGCTATCGGCATCAATATGATATGTTTCCCCATTTTTTCCATGACCAATTGGTGCAATAACTGGTATAAAATCTGATTCTTCAATAAAAAATAATATATCGGGATTGATTTCAGTGGGCCTACCGATGAATCCCATGTCTAGTATTTTTTCGATGTTATTTGATCTGTCTTCCTTAAGCGTAGTGCTTATCTTTTCAGCTTTTATTAAGTTGCCGTCTTTTCCACATAATCCAATGGCTGAACCACCAGCAGAATTTATATGCTGAACAATTTTTTTATTAACTGAACCACATAGTGCCATTTCAATGATTTTCATAGTGTCTTTGTCTGTAAGTCTGATACCATTCACAAACTTACTGTCCATACCCAGCATTTTTAACACTGAGTTAATTTCATATTCTCCGTCATGAACTATCACCGGATTTATACCAAGCTGCTTTAATAAGACAACATTATGCACAAAAGTATAGAATAGTGTTTCATCTGAGATCGTTATGCTGCCACATTTAATGACAAAAGTTTCACCCACAAAGCTAGGTATGCTAGACAGCACTTCAAGTAATATTTCTGCTTTTTGTTCAAATGATACTTCACCCTTTAAAAATTCACTACTTTTCATTTTTTTATCTTGTAAACTTGAAAAACTCATCTCTTACCTTGATTGTTTTATGCTTAATACGTATGCTTATTTGATGAATTGACACATTCTCATTATTAATCCATTTTTGAGTATCTTCTAGAATGGCATCTAGGCTTTTTTGACTCACTTTATCTATTTTTGTTAGCACAACGTTAAAGTTAATATTATTATATGTTAACCAATAAATGAAGTCTTTGTCTATTTCTTTTAATCCTACCTTGCTATCTATCAATACAAACACTCTTCTTAGATTTTTTCTTTGAATTAGATAATACTCAGTTAAGTTTAAATATTGTATAATTTCCTCCTTACCTGCATGAGAATAACCATACCCTGGTAGGTCAACAAGTCTGAACTTATCATTGTACATAGAATAAAAATTTATTTGTCTAGTGCATCCAGGTTTAGAGGAAACTCTGGCAGCTTTTTTGCTGTTTATCAGTAAGTTGATCAGACTGGATTTTCCTACATTTGATCTACCAGCAAACGCAATCTCTGGAGCCGACTCATCTGGTAATGATTTCATGTCCGAAGCTCCAAATATGAAATTGCAGCTTGATGTTATCTGTCTTGCCATTATATTCAAGTAGAAGGTAGTAGATATATTATAGTGTTATTGCTTGATATAAGAAATTTTTTATTTCAGTATATATTACTTAGCTAGATCTGTACTATATGAATATAGAGAATAATTTACAAGACTTAAAGAAAAAATTTAGTGATATAGAAAGGAACTTGGAAAACTCTACCAATTTAAGTCAAAAAGAATTCATTACCCTTTCAAAGGAATACTCTGAGCTCAGGCCAATAATCAAGATAATTGATGAATATAACACGCTGAAAGAGGAAATTTCAGACTTAGAAGAAATAATGAAAGATGAAAACAGCGAAGGTGATATAAAAGAGTTAGCAAAAGAAGAATTTTTCGAAAAGCACAAGGTATTATTACCAAAAGTAAAAGCAAAACTAAAGTTAGCATTATTGCCTAAAGATGAAGATGACTCAAGAAATGCAATATTGGAAATCAGAGCAGGTACAGGAGGAGAAGAAGCAGCATTATTTGCAGCAATGTTATTTCGTATGTATCAAAAATATGCAGAAAGAAGAAATTGGAAGTTCGAGCCAATAAGCATTTCTAATACAGGTATAGGTGGCTATAAAGAAGCTTCTGCACTCATTAATGGAACAGAAGTTTTTGCAAGGTTGAAATTTGAATCAGGGGCGCACAGAGTACAGAGAGTGCCAGAAACTGAATCCTCAGGAAGGTTACATACCTCTGCCGCTACTGTTGCGATATTACCTGAAGTAGAAGAAGTTGACTTTAAAATAGAAGAAAAAGACTTACGAATAGATGTTTATAGATCCAGTGGTCCTGGAGGGCAATCAGTGAATACAACTGACAGCGCAGTAAGGGTCACCCACTTGCCAACAGGGATAATTGTAATACAGCAAGATGAAAAATCGCAGCACAAAAATAAAGCTAAAGCGCTTAAAGTATTGAGGGCAAGGCTATACGAAATTGAAAGACAAAAAAAAGAAATGGAAAGGTCAACAATGAGAAAAAGTCAGATTGGCTCTGGTGATCGTTCCGAGCGCATAAGAACATATAATTTTCCACAATCAAGAATAACAGACCACAGAATTAATCTAACTTCACATCGGCTAGAGCAGATTATAAAAGAAGGTGAACTAGATGAATTTATTGAGGCATTAATCTCACGTAATGAAGCAGGAAGGCTAGCCAGGGAAAGTTAATCGCTCACATCTGTAAATTGAATTGTGCCTTCTGATACGTTAAAATAATGCACCATATCAGGAAAACTAGATACGGAAATGTCAATTTCAATGAACTTAGCAATTAGAGACAGGATTAACAAAGATGGTAGTAACATTTGAGATTTTTAATTAATGAATAAAAATCTCACATTTAAAGCGTTGAAAGAAGAACATTTTTTACTGTTATTAAAATGGTTAGAAACACCTCATGTGAAGCTATTTATTTCCTCTTACTTTTTCAACAGTCCGTCTAAATTACCACAAGCAGTTTAATTTTTCATCATTATTCAAAAATATGCAAGAAGCTTTATAGACACTTAACATAATTTTATCATAAAAATGTCATTCTTAAGTCCTATGTAAAAACAAATTTTGGCACTAAGTGAATCTTTTTTAATTAACTATGAGCTGGATAAATTGGAAAATAAATTTTGTTTACTTTTATAATACCTTAAGATCTAATATCACTTTATCAGTCAAAAGTATCACAATAGGCTAGTATGTTCCTTACTCTTTTCCTAAAAATATTACCTATTTATATTACAATGTTTATTGGTTATTTAGCAGGAAAATGTCTTAAAATTGACAGAAACACTATATCTCAAATACTCTTTTATATAGCTAATCCAATAGTGATTTTATATGGAGTCTCTCATACAGAAGTTAATTTAAAAGTAATTTCTCTGCCGATTTTGATATGGTTTATAGGTAGCACTATGTCCTTATCAGTGTATTATCTTTCTTCTTTTTTATTTAAGGATAACACGAGAAACATATTAGCGTTTAGCTCGGGCAGCACAAGTATGGGTTATTTTGGCCTGCCGATAGCCATGGCTTTATTTGATGAAGATTCAGTATCTGTATATGTTGTTTGTTATATAGGAATGGCGTTGTTTGAAAATAGCTTAGGATTTTACATAGCCGCAAATGGTATTTATACCGCAAAAGAATGCATATTAAAGTTGTTCAAACTTCCTTCGCTTTATGCGATGGTTCTGGGCTTCTTTTTAAGTATATACGATATACAAATACCTACTTTTTTAACAGATGTTATGATGAATATTAGAAGTACATTTGTTACACTAGGAATGGTGCTACTTGGAGTGAGCATTGCGAATATTACAAGCTTTAAAGTAAATTGGAAGCTTGCTTTGATCACTATTACAGCAAAGTACGTATTCTGGCCATTATTTGTTTTAGGAATCGTTCTTATAGACAAACATGTTATAGGTGTATACGACGAGAGTATATATAAAGCACTGATGTTGCTAGCTATTATTCCAATTTCTGGGTCCAGTATAATACTTGCTAATATTTTGAATTATCAACCAGATAAAGCTACTCTGTTGCTTCTAATCAGTACTGCAGTGGGACTATTTTATGTTCCACTAATAATATCATTATTTTTCTCTAAACTTGTTCCTTTTTGATCAAAAATTTAAGCGCTTGCATAACCATATGAAAAATCAATAGCCCACTTTTTTGTCATTCCAGCGCATGACGCTGGAATCCAGGAAAAAGGATGATGTCATTCCAGTCTGGGATCCAGCCTTCCTGCAATCTCATCGAAAACATTGTAACCACTTTCTATGCTAGTTTGCTTATGAGCAACCTGGATCCCAGACTGGAATGACATCATAGGGGCACTGGGATGACAAAGGAGGGCAGTGTCAGCTATTGGAATGACAAGAAAGGAGTGCTGGGATGACAGTAGGTAACGCAAGAAGTCTACCGCTATTCCACGTCAAGAACAACCATAAGTTCATCAGGGTTCACATAACCTAAAGCATTTTTTGCTTGCTCATCAAGCAGATCTAAATCTAAGCTTTTTTCATATAAGCCAAATACTTTGTTGTCCAACTTTTTCTTTTTAGAAGAGACATCCTTTAGCAAAAGTTTATTGTACTCGATTTCTTTTTTTAAGTCTATTAGCGTCAATAAGCCACGTTTACCTGTAATTGTGCTAATGCTGAAATATAATGTAAGAGAAGAAATGAGCAGGGCTGTGCTTAAACACAGTAACTTTTGCTTCTTTTTAGATATAAGCACCGTACTTTCACATACAAGAAATGTATAATATGAAAAGGTGAACAAAAAGCTAAGAACCTTGACGCGCTTTACATCTTGGCTTTACCTTGTTTATAATGTAAATCTTACCACCCCTTTTCACAACTTTACAATTTTTATCTCTGTTACGATGAGATTTTAGCGACCCTTTGACTTTCATATCTATAGTAAGAATTAAATTACCTTGCATTATGATCACTTACAGAGAGTTAGTCAATTGATAAATTTTTCACATTTTATTAAAATACTGTATAATTGTTGCTGATACTTCTTCGATTGACTTTTGCGTGACATCAATAATTGGCCAGTTATTCTGCTTAAATAGTTCCTCTGCTTCTTTAATTTCCTTTTCTACTTTCTCAGGATTAGCATATATATTGTTATCTTCGTTATTAATTGAAGCAAGTCTATTTTTGCGTATTTCTATTAGCCTACTTACGTCTATTGTTACCCCTATCGTTAGTTTGTTTTTTAATTTTGCCAAGTTGACATAAAAGGGTACTCCACTAACAAAAGGAATATTTGCAACCTTATAGCCTCGATAAGCTAAATACGTACTGGTGGGAGATTTTGATGTACGTGAAACTCCAACCAAAATTATATCTGCTTTATCAATATCTTGAATACTTTGTCCATCATCATGATTAATAGTGTAGTTTATTGCCTCAATGCGCTGGAAATATTCGTTATTTATCTCAGTATGCAAGTCAAGCTTTTCGTCTTTTTCAATTTCAAGATAGGACGAAATTTCTCTAATAATATGTGATAATATTGCTCTATAGGGAATTTTCAACTTTATACAGTTATCTTTTAGATATTTTCTTAGCTCATCATCAGTAATAGTGCATATAACAAAGTTATGCTCATCACTTTTCTTATTAATTTCCTCCAAAATTTTGTCAACCTGCTCTTCTCCTTTCACAAAAGACCAAACATATTTAATTGTTTCTACAGAACGAAAGTGTTTCAGAGCTGATTTTGCAACTGATATAACAGTTTCACCACTTGAATCTGATACTAAGTGTAGATTAAGCTTTTTAAGGGTCATCAACGTTATACTAAAAATAATAGCAAGCAATCTGCTACTGAAATTGTGCTAATTTATTATACTACGTAAATATAGAAAAACTATCTTGTTGATAAAACTCAAACTAATTGATAAATTCTTAACACAATTATTCTCAAAACGAATGTTTTTATTAAAGCCTACAAATTTCACTTCTTTTTCTAAAAAAGCACTACCTTGGATTGGGATTATTTGTTTCGCATGTTTTTTAATTGGAATGTCTTTGGCGTCATTCTTCTCTCCAGAAGATTATAAACAAGGAGAAATTGTACGAATTATGTACATTCATGTGCCTTCTGCATGGCTTGCTCTTGGAATATATGGATTAATTGCATTACTCAGTTTCATTTCGTTGGTATGGAGCAATAGCATTGCTGGTGTTTTAGCGCATGCTGCTGCTCCTGCAGGGACAGTCTTTTCTGCAATATGCTTAATCACAGGTAGCATCTGGGGAAAAGGAACCTGGGGCACTTGGTGGGTATGGGATGCAAGGCTTACTTCAATGCTAATTTTATTTTTCCTATATGTTAGCTACCTTTCATTGTGGAGTGCTTTTGATAATGAAGCGAGGGCAGAAAAATCAGCAGCAGTATTTGCCATTTTTAGTGCTATAAATATTCCTATAGTAAAATTTTCTGTGAATTTATGGTCTACTCTCCATCAGCCAGCAAGCATTTTGAGAAGAGGTGGAGTAGCAATAGAAAGTTCTTTGCTGTTGCCACTCATTGTAATGTTTATGTTTTGTACCACATTTTTTTTAGTAGTGTGGATACTGTATTCGCTTTACTTAATTAATTTATATAAGATAAAGAGAGAAATTAGTGTGCGGTATTAGATAGTCTTGCAATTCTATAGAAGAGTATGCTAGAGAGCCTACCAGTATCTTTAATGTAAATGCCCATGTGATTCCATAGATAATCTCTGTTTTTTTATTCTATCTGTCCATTTCTCATTTTCTATACCTTGTTTGTTGTCTACTTTTTTTTCTTGCTCAACAATTGCCTTATCCACCTTCTGATAAACTGCATCAATTGCATTAATCGCATTTTTTTCTTTGTATACTTCGCTTTTTCCTTCAATAATTAAATTGGTAAAAATATTTACAACAAACTGCACTTGATTATGATTAACCTGACCTTTTATCAAAGAAGGTAAAGATCTTAATTCCATTGTATGTTGACCTATGTTATTCTCTATGCCTTCTGTATGCATTAACTTTATTGTTTTATCATCAGATTTTTTCAATACTTCTGATGCTGTTTTACCTTGAAAGGAAAGCCCTAAATTATCTGCTACTTCACTTATTAATAACTCTCTGTTTTCTTTATCATCTTCCAATTTAGCATAATCACTCAATAGATCCATAGCGGTAGACACCTTGATTGCAACAAAATCATTAGTATCTTCTAGAGCAGAGCCTGATCTCAACAACCTATCTCTGAGATTTTCGCTTAAAAGATTGATAAACTCTTCATTTGCATCCGATCCTGTAGTAGATATTGTACCATCTAAATAGTTGTTTACTTTGATTTGAGTACCTAAGCTATGATCTATTTGTATTTTTGTCTCAGGTTTAAATCCTAATTTTGCACAGAATTTCTAAAAATATTCTTTAATAATGTCAAACAAGGTCTTGCCATTGTCTTTATAGTTTTTCAATTCTTCAGGAATAGTAAGTGATAATTTACCTTCTTTATATGTTATACTATTTTTACCATCTTGAGATTCAAGTGTGAATTCTAATGAGCTGGATAGGTCACATATTTTCTCTTCCGGATTGTCAATCGTGGTTATAGGCATTGCCATATCAGACGTCACTTTTATGCGATTGTGGTCAGTGCAGTAAATGTTTAGCGCTTTTTTAGGACTGTGTGGAGTTAAATTACAACTACTGAGTGCGGCATGAGATTCATAAATATACCAGCTCCATACCCTGCTTGATTACAATTAGTGACTAGCTCTTCTAAAATAGCATTACTTGGAACTTCTGCTCCAGCGTATCTAAACATTTTCTTGAAAACTTCTTTTGCAAAGGAACGGTAATCCTTGTTTTCATCTCTCTCTGTAGGTAATAGATGGATATACCCTTGGCCAACATTGTAAAATTCTTCAAATTCTTTCTTATATGAATCGGTTTTTTGATGATTGCCAGTTTTGGGATTTTCACGGTGATTTTTCCATAGCTCACCCAATGCATTACTTACAAGCTCTTTCTCAATATCTTCAAGTACTGAAGCAACAAATGCTTTGCCATGATCCGTATCTATTTCTCTTGTTCCTTTTTTGTTAAATATTTTGTCATTATATATATCATCACTATTAAAAAGTTCGCTTTTGCGGTGCTTAGCTCATTCCTTAAGTGCAATAATAAAATTTTTATCTATTTCTTTTCCGTTAATAATAAAATTCATCCTTTGAAAATCTAAGAACATTGTTTCATCAGAATTTGCTAATTTATTAGCTTGATCTGCTCTTAATTTATTAAAATTGAACTCTTTAGCTGTGGTCTTTAATCTAACTGCTGGACTCTTATTATTTCCCTTTGCCTCTTTCATAATTAATACCTCACTGTAAAAGTATTGTAAATTATATTATATAATGATGAATAATCTGAGAATATATTAAGAAGATCGATAATATATTTCTTTATTTTAGGAATACAGGGAAGGCGTAGATTTCTCTTTTCATTTGTAGCATGCTGCATTAATATTTACGTATTAATCTAGAAAATAGTGATGAATAATATTGTAATTGTTGGTCTGCAATGGGGTGACGAAGGCAAGGGTAAAATAGTAGATTATCTTTCTGAAAACGCAGATGTAGTTGTGAGATTTCAGGGAGGAAATAATGCAGGGCACACTATAGTAATAAATGATGAGGTTTATAAATTAAATTTACTGCCCTCTGCTGTTTTGAGAACGGGCAAAATATCTATTATAGGAAACGGTGTTGCTCTTGATTCACATGCTCTAGTCTCAGAAATAGAGTCATTGAAAGTTAAAGGAGTGGACGTAAACTATAACAACTTGATGGTATCCGAGAGCTGTCCATTAATACTTAGCGTACATAAGGACAAGGAAAAGCTATTTGAAGATCTAAACGGAAATCACAAAATTGGTACAACAAACAAAGGGATAGGGCCATGTTATGAAGATAAAGTTGGCAGGAGAGCTATACGCCTTTGTGACTTAGAAAACGCAGATGAGCTTAATCAAAGAGTGGATGCTCTCCTGAGTTACCACAATGCCATCAGAAAAGGCCTTAACTACCAGGTGGTTAAAAAAGAAGAAATATTAAAGGAAATTCGACAGATTTCAGAAAAATTTCTTTTATATAAAAAACCTGTGTGGAAGATACTAAATGACTTTATGAAAGGAGGTAAGAAAATAATATTTGAAGGCGCTCAAGGCGCATTTTTAGATATCGACCACGGAACTTACCCTTTTGTTACTTCAAGTAATACCGTAGCATCGCAAGCGATAACAGGCTCAGGATTATCCTCCAATGCTTACATTATTGGTGTGGTAAAAGCTTATACAACAAGAGTGGGCAATGGTCCATTTCCTACTGAACAAAATAACGAGATTGGTGACAGCTTATTTTCTATAGGCAAGGAACTTGGAACAGTAAGCAATAGAAGAAGGCGCTGCGGATGGTTTGATGCAGTTTTAGTGCGCCAAGCTGTGCAACTCTCTGGAGTTTCAAGCATTGTATTAACCAAATTAGATGTTCTTGATTCTTTTGATACAATTAAAATATGCATTGGTTACAAGTACAGCGGGAAAATGTATGATTATTTACCCGCATCACATTCAATACAAAAGGAATTAGAGCCAATATATGAAGAGTTTCCTGGCTGGAAAGAAAACACTCAAGGTAAAAGGTCGGTTGAAGCATTGCCTATCAATTTAATAAAATATATAGAAGGGTTAGAAAAATTAATAGGTATACCAATTCATCTAATTTCAACTAGTCCAAATAGAGAAGATGTTATTAAGCTTAAAAATATATGAAAACGTCTTGTTAACTTTTATCCAATAAAAAAAGGTACTTGTGTAATTTCAAACAGTCTATTATGCAAGGTAGTACTGTAAACGTACAGTGAGCAGTGTGGTTTTTTTTAATATATGTTATAATATAAATATAGTTAAAGGAGGCATATTATGATTGCAGATTTGACTAAGGGAGACAAAGCAGCAGAGGCAGGAAAAATAGGTGATCAATTTGAAAAGCATTTTTGTATTGGACCAACTTCACTGAATAGGGAAGTTTATTACTCTACGCTTATCTACCATACATTCAAAGAGTTATATTCACAATTAGGTGATATCTCTTATGCTAATAAAACGAGATCAGAAAAAGAAATAATCGATTTTTATGTTTTACCTCAATTTGCACGTTTTAAAGAAATTATTGATGAAGGTATAAAAAAAGATCCTTCGTTTGCAAATTCTGCTATTGTAAAGTTTTGCTACTCAATTATAAAAGATAATAAATTACTTAAAGAATTAGAAGAAGTTAGTATTCCTGCCAAAAACTCTAGTGTAAAGGCAAGGATAAGCTTTCAACTGAAAAATCTGAAAGAAAAGGTGTGGTTCTTAAGAGAACTAAAGAAAAAAAAGAATTTCACTTACGTGCAGGGGGCTTTTGGAGATGAATGGAGTTTTTATGACCTAATAAACGATAGAGATTTTAAACAAACGTACATAGATAAAGCAGTAACAGAGTCTGTTAATAAGAGCTTTAAGGAAGATATAGATAAATGTATAGAGTTGGCAGAGCAGGGAAAAAAAGCTGCAAGTAAATATTTTGAGAGGAAAGACGTAGAGCTTCAAGCTTATTACACAGAAACTGATAACGCTCATAGAGTTTTGAATGTTAACCTTATTAATTACAATAGAAGTGAGCCAACAAGAATTAGTGACATTTTACAGCAAGAGAAAGAATTGAATATCTATTGCAATAAAAAACATGAAATATACGCTTATCAAGAAGATAAGAAAAGATATTATAAATTTAAAGAAGGCGCATATTATGGAATGACAAGCACTTGGCCTGCAAAAGATGGATCAGGAATGTGTACCATGATTATGAATGTGAGTAGCGATGGCATAACTGAAATACTAAAATTTAATGGCGAAGATTTTGTGTCATCGGAGGAGATCCTAGAATTAATAAAGCAAAACGATGAATTATATATTCAAGGTCTCTCCTTATATGATGCTGTAATGAAATCACTAGAAAAGAGTAAGGCTGCTGATGTTGTACCTACTGCTAATAATAATTTGCAAAATGAATCTATATAGAAATGCTTAATGGACTAAAAGAAAAAATTCGTGTTGATGGACAAAGGAGCCTCAACGATCAATTTTATATCCTAAAAGGGGGCGTTTCTAGTGAGCTTGATAATGAGTCTTATGTTCAACAACAAAAGGAGAAAGGATTATCCAGATCTTCAAGCCTTGATAGCGATGAGGAAAATTGTGATAATGATTTATCTTCTAAAATAAGTTCTATAAGTTCTGTTGAGAAGGTGGCAGAGAGTAGAAACGTAGGTAAGGTTATTGGAGGTTAAGTAGCAACTTAAGTTGGGTGCAAAAGGTCTTTTGTGTTGATAATAATTTAAAATCTATAGTAGACTGAAAAAGATTATTAAATTATAATATAACATATGATAAAAGACGAGAAATCGAAAACAATTTTTGAAGTGGAAGGGGCAGTAACTGCTTTACTACCTGCAGCAGAATTTAGAGTGAAACTGGATAATGAACATGAGATTATCTGTCATGTATCAGGGAAAGTGAGAAGAAGTAAAATACGCATTATTATAGCGGATAGGGTGTTAGTTGAGATGAGCATTTACGATAGGAATGCGAAAAAAGGTCGGATCATTAGAAGGCTTAAAGGTACAAGTGACAGAACGATCTCTAAATAATCTTATTCTTGCTTCATCATCGAAAAGGCGTATAGCTTTACTAAAACAAATCAATATTAAGCCAGGCTTAGTTTTGCCAGCAGATATAGACGAAACTCCTTTGAAAAAGGAACTTCCGAAGGATTACTCAATCCGTATGGCAAAAAGTAAAGCTGAGAAAATACAAAGTTCAAATCCAAATTACTTTGTGCTTGGTGTTGATACAGTTGTTGCTTGTGGTAGAAGGATATTGCTTAAAGCTGAAAACGTTGAGCAAGCAGAAAAATGCATCCGCTTGTTATCAGGAAGAAGGCATAGAGTATATACTAGTGTGTGTCTATTAACTCCCGATCAATCTAAACAACATATTAGAACTGTGGTTACGATAGTGAAATTTAAACGTCTCAGTGAACAAGAAATTAAGTATTATTTAGCATCAGAAGAGTGGAAAAATAGGGCAGGGGGATGCAATATACAAGGCCTAGCTGGGATGTTCGTATTGTTCTTACGCGGCTCCTACTTTTCCGTTATAGGGTTACCATTACATGAAACCTATTGTTTGCTAAGTAATTATTTTAACTGGGAGTGTTAAATAAACCATACGCGTCAAGTTAAGGCCCAATATAGCACCATTTAAAGTGGGTAGATAGCCTTTCGAAATCCCTTAACAAATGTGCCCAATAAATCTGTCTTTTTTCGTCACTGAAGTAGTTGTAAACCGCATACCTATCAATGGGATTATACCTGAAATTGCTGCTATTGGAGTAATTGCAACTGTTGTGTTATCAGGAATCGCTGGTACTATAGTAGGTGGTGTAGCGGGATATCTTATTAATGTGGCAATAAATCAATGCTGTGGAGCATGCAGCTCAGTAGTTCAAGAATAAGACCAATCCGGTAAAGAAGCATTTGTGGGAGTGGAAACCATTTTTTGATTTTTCTTTACTAAGTCTACTAAATATAGTTTAGAGTTGCTTGGTGATTCTGTTCTTGTGAAAATGATTTCTCTACCATTTGGTAGCCATGCCGGAGATTCAATTCTATGCCCTTCTGAAAGTAGACGTTCTTCTTTGCCATCTGGCTTCATAACTCCTATGTAAAATTTTCCTGACTGAATCTTTGTGAAAGCTATCAGATCTCCTTTTGGCGACCAAACAGGCGTAGCATATCTTCCACTTCCAAAACTAATTCTTTTAGGTTTTTTACTTTTATTAGTAAAATCGATAACATACAGTTGCTGACTCCCACTTATATCAGAACTAAAAACCATATATTTTTGATCTGGAGAGAAGGAGGGAGAAGTGCTTATAGCTGAACCTTTAGTAATTTTTTTTGTCCGTTTACTACTTAAATCCAAAGATAATATATTCGTTTCACCACCCAATGAGTGGGAAATTAAAAGAGATCTACCATTAGGAGAAAATCTTGGTGCAGAAATAACTCCTTCAAATGCGCTGATTATTGATTCAGTGTGGTCTTTTAAATTTTTTAATACTATATAACTTTTACCATTTGCGTATGAGATATAAACAATACCTTTTCCATTTGGTGAGAATCTCGGTGTTGACACAAATCTATCGCCATTTGTTAAGTATTTTATATTACTTCCATCTTGATTCATCACAGCAATTTTACGTACGGATTTATAATTGCTATCTTTTTCTTCAGCAATATACGTGATTTTTGTGTTGAAGTGCCCTTTCTCACCAATCAGTCTATCATGTATCACATCCGAAACGAGGTGACCAATTTTTCTCCAGTCTTTTGCCGGAAAAACAACTGACTGAGTAAGTAATTCTCTTTTTGTAAAAGTGTCAAATAAACGAAATGATAGCTCTAATGCACTACCAGATACTTCGCTTAAACTTACTGTGACTACAGTATCGCTTTTCCAAGATTTAAATTCAGCTTCCGCGCCACGTTTTACATTAAATAAGCCACAATTAGATAAATTTGTTCCTATTACCTTTGCAATATTTTCACTTAATTCGCTTTCCAGCGCTGTTTTACACGTACATTTAGATACAACAAGACCAATGTTACCAACACTGCTTTTTTTTATATCAACATATAAAGCAGCTTTTGTAAAATAAGGAATAAATAACGAAACAAGCAATATTAATTGAACGAATAACTTCATTAGACTTCCTGCTTTGCTCTCTATCATTCCAGCAAACGTTTACTTTTGAAGGTAAACTGCACAATAAACGACGTCATGAAAGTAGCTGATACACAACTGTTCGAACTTCTCGTATTACAGTAGGTGACATTAACCTCTGATGTCATCCCAGTGCTTGACACATAACTATACGAACATTGCAATTTGTAGGTGGCAGGTGGTGTCATTCCAGTGCTTGACACTGGAATCCAGTTTTCTGGCAATTTCATCGACAATGTTGTATAGTGCGCTTGTTTAAAATCAATTTTGCTGGATCCCAGTGTCAAGCACTGGGGTGACACCTTTGTGTTTGAGGTAAAATCGGCTAACACACTGCCTCTGCAAACAAATGTTCGTACAGCTGTGTGTCGGAGCACTGGGATGACACCCCTACCGGCAGGGATTGTTCTAAAATCACAACGTTCATATAGTTGTGTGCTTGACACTGATTTTTTTTATGGATTCCAGTATTGCATGCTGAAATAACATCAAAGAATACATTGTTAACTTCTTACTCAAATAATGGTTAATAAAAGAGGTACATTTCTATACCTGTTCTATCTGGACTTCAATTATAGGTCTTTTTAGTAAATATTCCTTTAAGATACTCAATATTGAACTTTCAATCTTATTTTTAATTTTTTTTGTTGGCTGCAAACTAAACAACGACTCAACTTTCTTGACAATTTTCTGTATAATAGCTGCATCTTCTAGCGCTTCAAAAACACCAGGTACAAATACTTTCGGTTTAGTAAGCAATTTATTTTTCTTGTTTACAACTGCTGTTACCACAATAACTCCGGCATCTCTCATTCTTTTACGCATTTTTATAACACTGCTCTCCGGATGACGTAGCAGCATACCATCAATACCAAAGTAGTCAACATTGATTGAATCAACTTTTTCTCCGTTCTCCAAATTAACAATATCACCTGGTGCAACCATTATTGCTTTTGCCACACCGCACTCTTTAGCAAATTTTACATGTGCATGCGTGTGAATATATTCGCCGTGAACTGGAATAGACATCTTCGGTTTTATTAAAGAATACATTTCCTTTAACTCTTCTCTTGTTGGATGCCCAGAAGCATGAACATGCTCTGTTTTTTCAGTAACAACTTCTACCCCCATCTCAATAAAGGCATTGAGCATGTTGTGCGCACGAATTTCATTTCCAGGAATGATTTTTGACGAAAAGATCATGGTATCACCTTGCTGCATTTTAAATGCTTGATGACTCTTATTAGCAAGCCTTGAAGTTGCTGCCAGTGGCTCACCTTGACAACCTGTGCAAAGAAGCACCAGTTTTTCCCTTGGAAAATTTACTGCTTCTTTTGGTTCAAGAAACTGAGGAGAATCGGTTAAACACCCACTATCTTGTGCAACTTTTACGATTCTCCATAAAGATCTACCAAGTAAAACTACTTTTCTATTTAGTGCTTTTGCAGCTTGGCTTATCGTTTCAATTCGTGCCACATTTGAAGCAAATAGCGATACAGTAACTAATTTTTTAGACCGCTTTACTATGTTATAAATATTATTATAAATTTCACCTTCTGACTCAGGGTGATGCTTGCTTAATATATTGGTTGAATCGCAAATTGCTGCAAGCAGGTCACCTTTATCGCCAATTTCTTTTAGACGCTCTATATTAGAAGTTAATCCAACAACAGGTTTTGGATCAAATTTCCAGTCTCCGGTATGGAGTGCACTACCCATTTCAGTGCTAATTAATATTGAATTTGCCTCAGGAATTGAATGAGTTATATTTATAAACTCGACGGTAAAAGGACCCAAATTTGTGCTGCCATTTATGTCCACCTCTTTCACAGGTACTGTACCTTCTAATCGAAACTCCTTTAGTTTCTCCTTAAGAAAATTAACCGTAAACTTTGTTGTATATATGGGGCACTGCAACTCTTCCCACAAGTGGGGCACTGCACCGCAGTGGTCCTCATGTGCATGTGTAATTATTATTCCAAGCAAATCTTTTTTCCTTTGAGCAATAAAATCTACATCAGCAATGAGCAGCTCAACACCTGGCATAGTTTCATCTGCAAAACCAACACCAAGGTCGATCATAATCCACTTACCTTGATAATGATATAGGCTAACATTCATCCCAATTCTTCCTACTCCCCCAAGCGGAAGAAATAAAAACTCATTTTTGTTTATATTCATTAAATTTAAATTATTAAAACCTGAGGATAGCAAAACTTCGGTCTTAAATAAAGAAATTTATTGCTTTTACATAGTTTTATAGCTAACCCAAGAAAGGTTTTCCTACGTCATACCGCGATTCATTCGCGGTATCTCAGCATAGATTCCGCTAACGAGTAGCGGAATGACGAATTTGTTGTTTTTCAAATTGTAGGTAAACCTAAGCTACTTTAGCTATAAGGAACTAAGAAGTTTCTCTTGGCTAATAATAACACTATTGTTAAGTTTTCCATTAATAAGGTCAAAGAATTGCAGGATTAAGTGTAAACAGTTACTCCTTCATGTCATTTAGCAGATTTCTTATTTTTTTTTTACTTTACTAAAAAATCCTTCAGATTGCTGTTGTACACTTGCATTTTCCTCTTCTTCAAGTGCTTTTAATAGTTCAATTTGCTTTTTAGTTAAATTTTTTGGATTTAAAGTCTCAACTATTACCTGTACATATAAATCACCACGAACATGTGAGTTCATATATGGCATACCCTTTTCCCTACAACGTAATTTGGTACCAGTTTGAGTGCCTTCAGGGACCTTTGCTTTTATTTTAGCTCCATCAATTGATTGGACATCGATTTCGCCACCAAGCACTGCTAGTGTCATTCTTATAGGCACTTTACAGTGTAAATCTGCTTTGTTTCTAGCAAAGATTTTATGGGAAATTATTTTCACGTATACGTATAAATCTCCACTTTTTCCACCTCTTGTTCCAGCTTCTCCTTTACCACTTATCCTTACCTTAGCTCCTTCTTCTATGCCTTTTGGAATTGAAACGGATATATTTACTTCATCTCTTCTACGTCCACTTCCACCACATTTCTTACATTTATTTTGTATTACTTCTCCTTCTCCATAGCATGTAGTACATGTTCTTTCGATGGTAAAAAAGCCTTGCTGAGTTCTAATCCTACCGCTTCCCTGGCATGTGGGGCACTGAACTGGTTTAATTGCTCCTTCGCTACCTGTGCCTTGGCATATATCACATTTTACATTTGTCACATAATGTATAGGCGCTTGTATTCCTTTAAATGCATCTTCTAAGGTAATTTCAAGATCATAACGTAGGTCTGCTCCAGACACTCCTGTCGTGCTCCTCTTTGCTCTTGATCTACTTGCACCACCACCGAATCCTCCACCAAAGAAGTCATTGAATATGTCGCTAAAATCTCCTGCAGAGCTAAAGCCTTGAAACCCACCAGAAGCACCTTCGTGGCCATAACGGTCATAGCTTGCCCTTTTCTCAGAGTCAGATAGAACTTCATATGCAGCTGTTACTTCTTTAAATTTTTCCTCTGCTTCTTGATTGCCAGGATTTCTATCAGGATGATATTTTAACGCTAATTTTTTATACGCTTTTTTTATCTCATCAATACTGGCATTTCTTCCTACTGCCAGCAGATCATAGTAGTCTTTTTTGCTCATATATAATAGTTTAGTGTTTAACCTTTAAAGATAGGTATTGCATATATTAATTTCAAGTGTGACTTCTGTTTCCTATAAAATGTGGTGCACCCTGAGCGACTTGAACGCCCGACCTTTTGATCCGTAGTCAAATGCTCTAATCCAACTGAGCTAAGGGTGCTTTCATAAAGTTAACTTTAGCAGGTTTTGTAGCTCGATTCAATTAATTTGGCTAAAAATAAAACTGTTAATTTTTATCATACGTGAAACCTGCAAAAAATTGCATTTATTTTCTTAAGAATCATTTTATGGTCAAGCTCAAAAAAAACGGATAAGTCAAGCAAAGTTACAAATGTAATTTTGCTTGACTATCCATTTATTACCACCTAAAACAACTAACAAAGCTATCCCGTATGACATTTTATCTATATCTAATCAAGCATATTAATAAGTAAGCAAATTTTAATATAATCTTATTATACTTATAAATATGCTGTATAGAATGAAAGTATGGATGATTTCATAACTGCAAGAAGGAAAGATGATGCTGTGGTATCTGTTTGTCAGGATAATAAGAAAAAAAACGTATTAATTTTAGGGCTTAATCAAACCGCAAGGAATTTGTTAAAATACGAGGAAGGAAATTTACTTAATAAGCCGTTAATCAATATTTTAAGTGCAAGAGCAGCTGACGACATGAAGAGTTATTTAGAGTATACCGAAAATGGACACGATTTACTTGATGTATTACCTAAAGTGATAGGTTTTTCCTTAACTGATGCTAAAGGAGAAGATATAAAGACAAAAGTAAAAGTTTTCCGCACTACACAATTTACTAGTAATAAAATAAATTATGAGCTATTGATACGTGATATCAGCTTGTCTCGTAAATTAGGAATCTTTAGAGATGAATATCTAATGGGTAAAAAATATAAAAACCATAACTTATTCGATATACCAAACAATGAGTCTACTATTCTAGAGTTATACGTTATATTAAATTTTGCCTTTCAACATCAAATTAATGCAGCTATAGGAGTGATTGGCTTAAATAGTAGCTGTAGTGAGATAAATGATGCACTGAAAGTTATCATAGAACATTTTTATAAAAATTGCCGTAGTGATGATTTTCTAGGGTATATTGATGAGAATAAAGTGCTTTTTGTTTTGATTAACTGCGATGTAAAAAGTACGTCTAAAATAATTAATCGTATACATTCTGCCATTAATAAGCAGTTATTAAAGCGAAAATTACCAAATGTATCAATAATTTATGGGAATATAGCTCAAAAACGGGCAGCAAAATCTACCAGCGGCACCTTCTGAAAAGTTGTTTTTTATTTATATTAAGTTTATTTATGAAGTTAAGGTACTACCTGGTAGCACTGCTTTCATCATTATTTTTGCAGAGTAGTGCTAGCTCTAGAACAATTTTGGATAAGGAAATATTTTATGTAGAACTAGATGGAAAAATAGATTTGAGATTCGGCTACGCCTTCAACAGAGATTCTTTCAGTGCTAAGGCTAAGGATAAAACTTCAAGTTATTCATACTTGCGCTTTCTTTATTTACAGCAAGTTTATCCAAATACTCAAATGGGGTTTAATGTTAAAGCAGGAGTTTCTGGTATTGCAAACCTAAAAGCGTTAGACATAGAAAAGTTAGACATGGAGGAATGGTATTTCATCATTAAAAATCAGGTGCTTGGATCAATTGAATATGGTAAAAGAAGTTTAGTTAGTCAGAGCATGTTAATTAACACTTCAAAAATTTATGCAGCTGCTGGAGGAGTAAATGGTCATTGGACAAATTATGCAAATTTGCGTGGTAACAAAAACAGAGATAATGGCCCTGGATATGATAAAGACAAGGTGTTCTGGGTCAAGCCCAATATTTATAGCGATTATAATGGACTCGAACTAGGGTTAAAACAACCATCAATTAACTACATCTCCCCTGAAATCTATAACTTTCAACTCGGGTTCAGTTATGTCCCAGGAAAAAATAACTTACAATATAGCAATCTAATTGCTGCTGGCCTTTCCTATAAAAATGGCCTATCAGACGATATAAATTTTACTACTGCCTTAACTGGTGAATTTGCAAGAGAAAATTTAACTGGTTGCTTAGATGGAACTCCTGAAGGTTATGGATGTCGTAATCAATTACTGCACTGGAATTTTGGTTTGAAGCTAAAATTGTTCGATCTTGATTGCACTTTTTCATATGATAATGGTGGTAAATCAGGCGAGAAGCGTAATCCTGAAATAAATAACACGTATTATATGAATTCAGGTATCGCTTACCATTCTGATTCTCGCAAATTGAGTTTAACATATTTCAATAGTGGTAGGAACATTGCAAGCAAAGGTACAAACAAGTTAACATCATATGCTTTAAGCCTTGAATATCCATTTTTTATGGGCACTTCATACTATTTCGATATTGTAAAATTTAGTACCAAAGAGCCTAAAGTAGAAAATAGCAACTCTGGTTATGTGCTCTTGACTGGACTGAAATTAAGTTTTTAATTAGGTTACATTGCCTCCTGTCATCCAAGTAGCGGATAACATAGAAACGAAAAACTTACTTGACAAACCTCGCCAGGGCCCTTATTGTAGTGCTAAGGGTATTTATGACTCAAAACTTGTTTTTGACCTGCAGGCTCAATGACAAAATTCAGTAAAAAACTCAGAGTATTTATTGGCGGATTACATAAAATCATAGCGGCTGCATGTCTTTTTTATTTTTTCTACATTCAGCCAAATCGCGCTTATTTTAAGCGTTAGCACATTATTACAGCGCCACTTACAGTAATATAGAGTCAAAACTCGCACCACGGGGCTTCTTTTGCCTTTTTTTTGTTTGGTAAATTTTTTAAACATTTATAGCTAAACGACAACCGTCATCCCTGTAAAGGTCTAGTAATTCGTCATCCCGCTGCTTGTTAGCGGCTGAGATACCGCGGCGGTATGACGGTGTAGATGATGGTTAAGTATCCCGCTACGTGTTAGCGGCTAAGAGATACCATGGCGGTATGAATAGGTGTTGAAAGTAACGCAAAAAAGACATAAAGAACTATTATTGCAGAAAATGGAGGCAATAATGGATCAAATAGAAGGCATACTAAACTTAATTAAAGAAAACATTACTACTTCCTCTTATTACCTTAAATCTATAGGAAAATCTCGCTTGAGTGAGTACACACTACGTTTTCTTTATTTTGCTTATAATTTTCACAAGCAGTGCAAACATAAATGAAGAATACAAATATCCTTTTGGTAATTCTATATGAAATCCATGAAGTATAAGGTACACACCGACAAGTAAAACAAATAAGATAGCAATTACTTTTAAACCTGGATTAGATTTGATTAACTGGGCGGTATAACTTGATAAAAACAGCATTGCTAGCATGGAAAATGTAAACGCTGTGGCAATTATTATCATGTTATAAGTTAGTGCTACAGCAGTTAATATTGAATCAACTGAAAAAACTAAATCTATTAATATAATTTGTAGCACAACTAAAAAAAATTTTGATTTAACGTTTGCTTTCTTTTTATTTTTCTTACATACAAAGATGTCATCTCGTAACTCCATAGAGCTTTTAACAATAAGGAATAATCCCCCTGCAATCATAAGTAAATCCCTTGCTGAAATATTTAGCGATGCAGTGTGAAATATAGGTTTTTGCATTGACAATATAGATGATGTAAAAAATAGTATTACAAAACGCATTAATAGCGCTAATCCAAGGCCCATAAGGCGCACTCTTTCTCTCAGCACATTTGGTACCTTATCTATTGCTAGAGAAATAAAGATTAAATTGTCTACACTAAGTATAGTTTCAAGTAGTGTAAGTGTCAGTAAAGTCCAAGCATCAGCTAGCATTTTTGTCCCAAATTCGGCTCTTCTTACTCTACAATAGATGTGTAAAAATTAAGTGACTTCACTCAGAAGTTTTATAGCAGCTCTCCAGAAAAACAGGATAACTGCTATAGCTAAAGTGACTTAGATTTACCGATAATTTGAAAAACAAAAATTCGTCATCCCGCTGCTTGTTAGCGGGATCTAGAGATACCGCGAATAAATCGCGGTATGACGTAGGAAACCCTTTCTTGGGTTAGCTATAATATAAAGTTCAGCAGCTTCTTCTATTTTCGTTTTTGAGCAAAATCAATAATAAGAGAGTTTCTTATTTTCATACACGCAAACAAGATAAAGACTTATTTTCGTTTTTGACTTTATTTGAAAATAATACATATACTATGAACATTGTGTGCTGGGTTGAATGAATGGATATTAAAGAATCACCTCCGGGTAAAGTTGTTAGAGCATTCGCTGGTTATCAGGCATTTCCCTTGCCGCCAAAATTTGAATGGGACAATGATTTAGTTAATAGTCTTTCCAGAGCAGATCATATTTTGGGTATGTTATCCAGGGAAGGAGCTAAATTGCCTAACCCTCATCTTCTCATGCGACCCTTTATAGTACGTGAAGCACTTCTTTCAAGTAGAATCGAGGGAACTCAAGCAACTCTTGGTGAAATTTTGGCTCAAGAAGCAGGTGCTAATGTAGATCGCAATCCAGATGATTTACAAGAAGTACGCAATTATATATCAGCGCTCGATTATGGACTAAAACGTTTACAATCTCTTCCACTGTCGCTCCGATTAATTAAGGAAATTCACGGGAGGCTGATGCAAAGTGCAAGGCCAGGAGAATTTCGCCGAGTGCAAAATTGGATTGGAAGCCCAGGATGTACAATAGACACAGCAAAATATGTGCCACCAATGCCAGGTGAACTGATGGGTTGCTTGAACTCTTTTGAAAAGTTTCTACATGATAGAACATTACCCCCACTTATACATATAGCCCTATGTCATTATCAATTTGAAGCGATTCACCCATTCTTGGACGGCAATGGACGTATTGGACGTTTATTAATAACATTACTTCTGATCGAAAGAAAATTATTACCATCACCTCTGTTATACTTAAGTGCATTTTTTGAAGCTACAAGAAGTGAGTATTATGACCAACTTTACAATATAAGCAACAGAGGCACGTGGCATGATTGGTTCTCTTATTTCTTAAATGGTGTAGTACTGCAATCATTGGATGCATTGTCAAGAGCAGAACGAATTAACATTTTGATTGCGAATTGGCAAACTGAAGTTAGTTCTAAAACTGAAGGAGTTGCGAGTGGTATTGTAAGGTATCTCGCTGTAAACCTTTACTTTACTATAAGGAAAGTAGTTGAAAACTTAGGTATCGTATTTACAACAGCCCAAAGAGCAATCGTAAAGCTTGAAGATTTAGGCATCGTTTCACAAACTTCTCAAGGAAAGAGAGATCGGGTTTTTTGTGCAACTGATATTTTGAATATTCTAGAAGAACCAACTAAGATTACAGAGAACTTCGATAGCACATTGTAGCTATTGTGATGAATAAATTCAGCAAACAGCAAGCTTAAAGAGTCTGATCCAATGGACATGCTGAACAAAAAGTAAGGAGCTCCTTTTGGAAGATTGTATTAACTTATTAATCAATTGCTTGACTTTTAGCAGGATTTATTATATTATTTATTAATGAGCAATGCAATCAAACCAAGGAGGATAGCATGACTGGTGACAATAACAGAAAAACTTTACAATCGATAATTACTGGCAAAAATAACAGTATAAATAGAATTGAGAAGTTAAAAGATTTTCTTGGAAAAAACAAAGAAATAACTATTAATAAAGACACATTTGCATGTGCTTTACGATGCCCAAAAACTACAAAGGAAGCGATAATACACAAAATTCTGCTTCATTTTATACAAAATCCTGGCGAGCAATCACTAGAACAAGTAATACAATACTTAGATGAAGCGATAAAACCTAGGATATATGCAAAAAACAACCCAGTAAGAAATCTAGATGAGGAACTTCGTACTCATATAAACTTTAAAGATGAAAAGGGAAATACATTACTACATCATGCAGTTATAGGTAATAAAACTGAAGAAATAATCACCCTTCTTGTTACATATAGTGCAAATCCTTTGATACAAAACGCGGATAATAAAATTCCTTTAGATTTAGCTCAAGGAAAAACAAAAGAAGTGCTTATTAAAAGTATGAAAAAACAAGCTAATACGAAAAAAGAAAGCGCTATGATAGGCAGTTTAGTGCCTGGCATGATAATTGGTGGTTTTCTTAGTGTTGTACTTGGAGCTGGTGTGTGTGTTGCAGTAAGTCTTTCTGGTGGTATGATACTAGGTGTAATGATAGCACTTGTTCTTGTTGCTAGTATAGCTGTTGGACTGGCCATGTGTTTTTTGAGTCAAGACTATGAACAGGCTAAAGCGATAGAAAAAACTGTTAGCACTGTTAGTTCTGAAATATCTGTTGATGGTGCAACTGCCGCAAATGATAAAGAAGAGCCACAACCTACATATAGCTGACCCAAGTATACCGCGGTTCATTCCATAGCTGTACGAATATTGTAGTTTGGGCCACCAGTGAGGTGTCATCCCAGTGCCCCTATGATGTCATCCCAGTGCTTGACACTGGGATCCAGAAAAGTTTGCGTATTCACAAGCAAACTAGCATGGAAAGTAGCTGATCTTACACTAAATGAATGTTTTTGATGAGGTTGCATAGAAGCTGGATTCCAGCGTCACGCGCTGGAATGACACCATTTGCTGTGCAATTTACCTTCAAAAATGAATGTTCGTACAGCTATGCGCGGTATAGATTCCGCTAACTAGTAGCGGAATGACGAATTTTTGTTTTTCAAATTGTCGTAAGTCACTTTAGCTATAATACATACAAGGAGGGTGTCATCCAAGACTACTTGGATCCAGGAAATTTAATTGTTTTAAATTTTGCTCAACGTCCTTCTATACACCTATTTAAATTTTATGTATGTGCAATATAATCTATAATAACGTTTATCAATACAATATATTAAAAAATATTATGAGCTTCGTAAGAGAAAAAAACACCCCTGTGATGGAACAATATTTGAACCTGAAAGCTCAATACAAGGATCATCTGCTATTTTATAGGCTAGGAGATTTTTATGAGTTGTTTTTCGATGATGCTATTAAAGCTGCAAAATTGCTGAATATAGTGCTAACCAAGAGGGGCAATTCAAATGGGCAAGAAATACCAATGTGTGGAGTGCCAGCGCACAGTAGTGAATCTTACCTGCATAAGCTAATAGATTTAGGATTCAAAGTGGCAATCTGTGACCAATTAGAAACTGCTGATGAAGCAAAAAAGAGGGGCTATAAATCCATAGTAAAACGTGATGTAGTACGAGTTGTAACTCCAGGTACAATTATAGAAGATTCGCTACTGGAGGATAAAAGCAATAATTATCTCGCGTCCATAGTTGAACAAAATGACAAATATGCTATTAGTTGGCTTGAATTATCAACGGGAAAATTTTTTCACACTTTAACGAATTTGAAAGCTCTAGATAGCGATTTATTGCGTATATCACCAAGAGAATTATTAATTTCTGAAAAATTCATTGAGGACGAAAAAATTAGATCGATTTTAAAAAATTATAAAATATCAATTACACAACACGCACAGAGTTTTTTTGAGTATAGTAAATCTCACAGAACGTTATGCGAGTTTTATAAAATCAGGGAACTTGGGAGTATAGGAAATTTCAGCAAAGTAGAAATCATGGCGTGCGCTGCACTGCTTGAATATGTCAGAGTAACACAAAGGGGCTCCATTCCAAGGCTTGAATTCCCAAAAACCTATAAGCAACAAAATTTCATGCTTATTGATGCTTCAGCAAGGAGAAATCTTGAGTTGTTTACAACTCAATTTGGTGAAAAGAAAGGTTCACTAATTTCAGTTATTGATCACACAGTTACAGCCTCTGGTGGACGCCTGCTCAAACAAATGCTCGCTTCACCACTTGCTTGCTCCAAGGCAATCAATTTGAGGCTCAGCACCACTCAATTTTTTGTAAATAATCATGAGCCATGCAGAAAAATACGAGAGATATTATCTAACATTCCGGATATTGAGAGGTCTTTATCGCGCTTAATACTAGGACGTGGTTCACCAAAGGATATGAACCTATTAAAAATAGGCCTAGGAAAAACTTTAGAGTTATCTGAGTTTCTGTCTACCTTGCATAATTATTGTTTAAGTGAAAAACCAGCAATTAACTCTCAGATGTCATTCCAGTGCTTGACCAGAGAAAAGGAACCAGTGTTTACTACTCAGGTGATAAGTAGTGACGAGAGTGAACTAAGCACAATACATAAAAGTCTTGGTAATCATAAAGATCTATTCGAGCTTCTAAACAGCGCTATACTTGATAACAACCTCAGTTCCGTAAAAGAAGGAGGATTTATCAATCCAAAATACAACTCAGAATTATCTGAGTTATCTTATATATTGAACAACAGTAACAAGTTGGTAACCAAGCTCCGTGAGTCTTATCGCGACCTAACTGGCATTGCCGCACTCAAAATATTACACAACAATATACTTGGTTATTACGTTGAAGTGTCAGCAAATCACAAAATAACTTCGGACATATTTATTCATAGGCAAAGCTTAGCAAATAGCATGCGCTACACTACTAATGAATTGAAAGAACTAGAAAATAAAATTCTTACGGCACGTGATGCTGCAATCGGCTTAGAAGTGAAAATTTTTAGTGAACTGTGTAGTGAAGTCGCTAAAGAATCTGAAAAAATTGCTCTTGCTGCAAATGCTTTGGCAAAACTTGATATTAGAGCCACGTTTGCGGAGCTCGCAGTGCAAAATAATTACGTAAAACCCATTATCGATGACAGTAAAGAGTTCAATATTCGCGATGGAAGACATCCAGTGGTTGAAGTTAACGATAAATTCATTGCAAATAGCATCAATTTAGCTGGTATACATCTAATCACTGGGCCTAATATGGCCGGAAAAAGCACTTTCTTGAGGCAAAACGCTCTCATTGCAGTTTTAGCTCACATGGGGTCATTTGTGCCAGCAGAGAGTGCGCATATTGGAGTGATTGACAAGATATTTAGCAGGGTTGGTGCAACAGATAATATAACAGCCGGTTATTCTACCTTCATGGTAGAGATGATCGAAACAGCAACGATAGTAAATCAGGCAACAGATCGTTCCTTGGTGATACTTGATGAAATTGGTAGGGGCACAGGAGTGTATGATGGATTATCTATTGCACATGCAGTGATTGAACATATTCACAATGTAAATAAGTGCCGCGCCATTTTTGCAACTCATTATCATGAATTAACTAAAGTAAGCAAATACTTGAAGAACGTGAAATGTTTTTGTGTAAAAATAAGAGAGTGGAACGGAGAGGTTATCTTTCTACATGAAGTAATTGAAGGCATTGCAGATGAGTCATATGGAATACATGTAGCAAAACTTGCTGGTTTTCCTGATTCTGTTTTAAATAGAGCAAGTGAAGTATTTGAGGAGCTAAAGGCTTAAGAGGAAATTCTGGCCTTATCCAGAAAAAGTGGAGAGAAAGTTCGGAATGTTTTTTTACGAAGAGAATGATGCATCAAATTGTTCTGGAATGCAATAGTTAATAGTGGAGTGTCTACGCTGTTTGTTATAAAAAACTTCTATGTACTCAAATATGGCAGTTCTAGTTTGTTGAGCAGAGTGTTGTGAAGTATCAATAAGTATTTCCCTTTTTAATGAGCTAAAGAAGCTTTCTGCAACAGAATTATCGTAACAACAACCTTTATGACTCATGCTAGGTATAATATTCTTTATATCCAGTAGATATTGATAATTCTTTGAAGTATATTGTGAGCCTTTATCGCTATGTAACAGTAGATTTTCAGGATGGTTGCGTTTATTAACAGCCATAAGCAAAGAATCCATAACTAATTGTTTTGTCATTGTATTACTCATTAACTACCTTACTATTACCCACAAATAAAAACATAGTATTGTATTTACTCAAACAATTTAATTTTATTAACCTGAAAGCTTATTAGATTAAAATTATTAAACTAAGAGTTATAATTTTAGCAACTAAAAGCTGTAAATTGCACCATATAAACAGTTATTTCAAGCAAAAGTTATGCCATTAAGAGCTATGCAACAAACATTTATATTTGTGGGTAATAGTAAGGTTTTGAAGTCGAGTGAGGAGGGGCGACCTTTTTCACTTAGACAACAATATGCAGATGAAACAACGGACGAAGATCTCAGAAAAATTGCGGAAAAATCACCAATAATAAAGCTAGCATATGATGAATTAGATAAGTTTCACTGGAATGAAAAAGATCTAGTAGCTTATGAAGAAAGAATAATGGATCTGCACAAAGAAGAAGCCATTCTTGAATACAGACTTGATCTTGCTAAAGAGGAAAGCAGAAAAGAAAGGGAAATTGAAGTTGCAAAAAATCTACTTAAAGCCGGGGTTTCTATTGATATCATAGCTCAAACTACTGGTCTTTCCATGAAAGAATTGCGGAATTAAGTGTGAATGGTTACAAAAAATATAAGTTTTTGCGATAAACGACATAGTGATGTATTTGTTGTTCAGCATGTCAGTGGAATATTTTCTGAAAAATTTCCACATAACTCTTTCAGATTTCATAATATCTCTTGCACTCATCTGAACAGATACCCACTTTGGAGGGATACCAATAATAGTTGTGAGCAGCTAGTCCAGAAGCATAACACGCTCACGAAACTTTAATGCGATAGCTTGATTTCTACTGAAAGACAGCATTATGCCAAGTGCGATGCTTGAAGATAAAAGAGAAGAACCACCATAGCTAAGTAGTGGCAGGGTTATGCCGGTGGTGGGAAAAACACTCAATGTTACCCCTGTGTTTATTATGAATTGTGTAATGAATTGAATTGAGATACCAAGAATCACCAATAGATTGAATAATTCATTTTCCCTATATGCAACGTAAAGCAAGCGGGCGGAAATGATGCCAAATAACATCAATGTGGCTAAGCACGTAATCAAACCAAATTCTTCTGCTAAAACAGAAAACACAAAATCTGTATGACAATCAGGAAGAGAGGTTTTTACGCTACCTTCACCAGGGCCGACACCAGTTAATTGACCTCTTTTGAATGCTTCTAATGATTTTGTGACTTGAAAGTTATCGCGTTGCGTAAAAAAGACAAAATTGTAAATCCTTTGCTTTATATGTGGGAGACATAAGTAAGCTATTGTAGTTCCAGTTGTAGCCATTCCTATTATGCATAGAAAGTATAAAAGTGGTATACATGCAATAAACATTTGACCAATAAAAGAATATGTTAAAAGCATGGCCATACTGAAATCAGGTTGCAAAAGTAACAACACAAAAACTAACAGAAATATTATGATTGATATGTGCATTTTAAACTTCATTCCGCTGGCTAAGATACTAGCTATAACAACAGAAAAAAATGGCCTTACGAACTCAGATGGTTGAACTGAAATTTTGACAATATGTAACCATCGTTTCGCACCTTTTACCTCTATACCAAATATTATCGCAGCTGCCACTAAAATAGTAAATAAAATGAAACCTGCGAATGAGAGGTTAAGTATAGTTCTTGTGTTGAGAAAAGAAAATGTCACCAGGGTAATTAGTGACAGGACTATATAAATTGTATGGTGCCGTATAAAATAATCTTGTGGTAAAGAAAGACGCTGCGCAATTACAGGGCTTGCTGAATAAACAAGAATGAAGCTTATAGTGAGCAAAAAAAGCACTGAAAGGATGAGATAATAATCCAGCGTTCTATACCAGAATTTAATATTCATTTTGTTCCAATGTGTAATGCCACTATTCCATAGTTCATATTATGAAACTCAACATTCTTAAAGCCTACCTCTTTAATTTCCATTTTAAAATCAGCCTGAGTTGGAAACTCTCTAATGCTCTTCACTAAATATTCATAAGAACTCCTGTCTTTAGCAACTATGCTGCCAATTTTAGGAATTACTTTAAATGAATATAAGTCATAAAGTTTGGTAAATATCTCATTTTGATAGTGCATAGGGGCAAATTCTAAGCAGATAAATTTCCCATGTGGTTTTAATACCCTGTGCGCCTCATTTAAAGCCTTCTTGCGGTCAGAAACGTTTCGAATGCCAAAAGCTATTGTGCAATAATCAAATTCGGAGTCTTCAAATGGTAAACTTTCTGCATTCGCACATACCCAATCAAAATTAATTTGGTTTGAATTTATAGCTTTATCACGTCCTCTGCTTAGCATATTTTGATTTATGTCACATACTGTAACCTTAGCACTTGGCTCTTTTCTTACTATTCTTATTGCTATATCTCCAGTTCCTCCAGCAACATCTAAAACCTTAGAGTTTTTTGTAAAATGCACACTATTTATCATTTTGTCTTTCCATAATCTGTGCATTCCGAGGCTCATTATATCATTCATGGTGTCGTAGCGACTTGCCACGGAATCGAATACCTCTTTAACTAATTGTGATTTCTTCTCGATTTTTATAGTAGACATTACGTAAAGTCGCTCAACTCCTTTATAATTAGTAAAAATTAATTTGAATTAACATAACGACAGGCCTTGAGCCTGTTAAAATCTTCTTCAGCATGGTATGATGACCTAGTCAGTGGGCTTGATGCAACCACTAAGAAACCTTTGGAGTAAGCAACGTATTTATAATGCTCAAATTCCTCTGGGGTAACATACCTATCAAGTTTTGCATGTTTTGGAGTTGGTTGTAGATATTGACCAATTGTAATAAAATCAACCTCAGCACTGCGTAAATCGTCCATAACCTGAAGTATTTCCTCTTTTGTTTCTCCAAGACCAACCATAAGCCCTGACTTTGTGAAAATTTTAGGATTAATCTGCTTTACCATCTTCAACAAATATAGTGAATGAAAATAGCGAGCTCGTGGTCTTATTTTTGCATACAATCTCGGCACTGTTTCAATATTGTGGTTATAGACATCAGGTGATGCAACAGCAATTGCTTCAAATGCTCCTTTCTTATTTAAAAAATCAGGAGTTAAAATCTCTATTGTTGTTTCTGAAGTTATCTTTCTAATTTCTTCTATGCACTGTATAAACTGATTTGCGCCACCATCTGGTAAATCATCACGATCAACAGAGGTAATGACAACATGTTTTAAGTTTAACTTTTTTATCGCTTTTGCTAAATTTTCTGGCTCATGAGGATCTAGTTTATCAGGAATGCCAGTTGCAACGTTGCAAAATGCACAAGCACGAGTGCAAACAGAACCAAGAATCATCACAGTAGCATGACGTTTATTCCAACATTCACCAATATTTGGACATGCAGCTTCTTCACATACCGTATGTAAGTTATGCAGTTTAACGGTGTTTAAGGTTTCATTGAATACTTTACCAGTTGGAGCTTTTGCTCTGAGCCATAGAGGCTTACTATGCATCTGAAACGGCTAACTCTACCTCTTGCTTTACTAAAACTTTTTTCAACCTTCTTTTTATCTTCTGCGCTTTCTCACTTAGTTTAATCGTTCTTGTGTTGAGCAAAAAAGCATCTAAATCACCTTTGTAATCTATAGTTCTCAAAGTTCTTGTTGCCACACGAAATCTAAACTTTTTATTCAATATATCACTTGTCAACGTAACCTTATGTAAATTTAAAAGAAAGGTACGCTTTGTTTTACGATTCGAATGTGATACCTTATTACCAAAAGATTTTTTTCTATTTGTTAATTCACAAACTCTACTCACTTCAATATACCAAATTATTCTATGTACTTAGATTACCTTATATAGTCAAATAGTCAATACTCTCTTGCTTAATTTTTATACCATATACTGCTTTGTAGCCAAAAAATATCGTAATTTTTTCTATTATAAGAGAAATCATATGCTGAATTTCTAATGCTTTACTGCCATTTGTTACTACTAGATGCAATACACCAGAATTTACATTCTGTGCATATGAGATCTTTTTCGGTTTTGTACACTCTGCTATTTCTTTCCCTACTATATTTCGCCAGTTTAAAATCAGACGTATTTCATTTTTGCTAATCTTATTTTTCATGCATTTTAATGCGTAATTTTCAATTATAGACTTTAATTTCTTTGGCCCGCTACGCTTGAGCATTTTTCTGTTTTGTTTCTAGTATAACTAAATAAGTAAGGTTTACCACTACATTGGATTTCTTAAAGCCCTGTCATTCCAGTGCGTACTGCACGAACATTGTAATTTGAGTCCACCAGGGAGGATGTCATCCCAGTGCTCAGACACATAGCTGTACGAACATTCATTTTTGAAGGTAAATTGCACAGCAAATGGTGTCATGCCAGTGCTTGACACTGGAATCCAGAAATTTTGCTTATAACTGAGCTGATGAGCTAAAGGTAGTTGTCTTGCGCTAAAATAAACGTTTTTAATTAAGTTGCATAGAAGCTGGATGCCAGTGTCAAGCACTGGCATGACACCATTTGCTGTGTTTAACAAAAATAAATGTTCGTACAGTTGTGTAGCTGACACTGGGATGACAACCTTCTAACTGCTTTACAAACCTCTAGCCTCACACCGTAAAAGCAGTATTTTATGTAAAATTTATTTCAACGTAGCACTTGTCAAGTAAGTCGTTCCATTCAAAAATTTTTGTGCTGCCATCTTTGCCTCATAATTAACCTTCTAGCTGTTTTAATTGTAATTGGTTAAATTATTATTAACTTGCCAGGCTAGATCCAAAAAATAGCATAATCAATATGAAAACTGTAATAGAAATCACATTTGCGTATGGTTTATTGCTATGTGGTCAATCTTTCCTCAATCCAAGCTGCTTGAATGGCCTCGAGTATTTTTTCGTTACAGCGTTTTTCATCATCATCAAATTCCTCTAAACTCAAGACCTTTTTTTTAAGCTCAGTGAATCTAATGTTAATTATATTCTCATCTGGAAATTTTTCCTCTAGAGCTTCTACAATATCTTCTATATCAAGCCATTTCATACTTTTTTGTATTTATCTACTAAGTTAAATTGGTGCCCATGGGGAGACTTGAACTCCCAAGGTCGCAAAACCCACGGATTTTAAGTCCGCTGCGTCTACCGATTCCGCCACACGGGCTTTTTTTATCTATCTAGAGTAAAACTCTACTACTAAATTGACTTCCATGTCTGCTGAATAAGGAACCTCAGAATATTGAGGTGACCTCAAATACTTTACTGAATGCTCTTTACTATCTGTTTCTAAATAATCCGGAGCCTTGCGCTCTTGTTTTTGTTCAGCCTCTACTACTACAGGGATTTTTGCTGCCCTTTCTCTTATTTTTATTATATCACCTGGTTTCACTCGATAACTCGATATGTTAACCACCTTATCATTAACTGTAACGTGCTTATGAGATATGAGCTGCTTCGCTGCATAAATTGTTGGCACAAGACTAGAGTGGTATAAAACAGAACTGAGCCTTGATTCTAAAATACCGATAAAATTATCAGCCGTATAACCCCTTCTGTTATAAGCATCTAAAAATGTACGTCTGAGCTGCTTACTTGAAATTGCATAGTAAAACTTAAATTTCTTATGCGCAGCAAACTGCTTACCAAAGTCGGATAACTTCTTGAATCCAAGAGTACCATGTTGACCTGGAGGGTATTTCCTTTTGTTTACTGGGTCTTTAGCTCTACCCCATAAATTTACACCAAGCCTACGGCTGATTCTATACTTTCTAGTGATAACAGTTGTCATATAAAAACTCTCACGATTTAACTTTAGATTATTAAGGATTTTAGCACTCAGTGTCAACTTGTTTTTGCTGGTATAATCTTTTATACTTTATTTTTAAGTTTTTCTATGAATCATCTATCTTTGGAATCTATGGCAAACGCCATCCGGTTTTTATCAATTGATGCAGTACAAAAAGCGAACTCTGGACACCCAGGTATGCCACTTGGCATGGCAGATGTTGCAACTATTTTGTTTGCTAAATATCTGAATCATAATCCTGATGATTCTAAATGGTTTAACAAAGACCGTTTCGTTCTGTCAAACGGTCATGGGTCAATGTTACTATACTCAATATTATATTTGACAGGTTATATTAGCGTAGATGAGCTAAAAAACTTTAGGCAAATGGGATCCAAGACCCCAGGTCATCCAGAGTTTGGCTTGACTTCCGGAGTAGAGGCAACAACAGGCCCGCTCGGTCAGGGGTTTGCCACTGCTGTTGGCATGGCACTTGCTGAATCAATCCTTAAAAAGCAATTCAGAATCAATCATTACACTTACGTAATGCTAGGGGATGGCTGTCTTATGGAAGGAATAAGCCATGAAGCAGCATCACTTGCTGGGCATCTTAAATTGAATAAATTAATAGCCCTTTTCGATGACAATGATATTTCTATAGATGGCACTACTTGCCTTTCCTGCTCTGATGATGTGGAAAAGCGTTTTTCAGCGTATGGATGGAATGTTGACAAAATTGATGGCCATGATTTTGATGCCATATCCCTGGCAATAGAGCGAGCACAAAAATCAGAAAAGCCATCGCTTATTTGCTGCAAAACCATTATCGGAAAATTCTCAAGTCGTGCTGGCACATCCTCTGCTCATAGTGGTGCTTTTACGGAGGAAGATGTAAAAAAGATGAGAGAGAAATTAAATTGGAATTATGAACCATTCCATGTGCCAGATGATGTAAAAAATGCCTGGATGAAAACTGTTGAGAGAGCAAAACAAAATTACAATTCGATGTCGTTCCAGCACTTGACCAGTGAAGAAGAAAAAGAATGGATCCCAGTGTCAAGCAGTGGGATGACAGAAAAGAATGCTGGGATGACAGGGTATCATGTAGAACTTCAAAGGCGACTAGATGAGCGTCTGCCGGATAACATCAATTCGGTGTCATTCCAGTGCGTGACACTGGAATCCAGAGAAAAAAATGAAGAACTAAAAAGAAGACTCAATAAGCGTTTGCCGGATAATATCGCTGGTGTTTTAGCTGACCTGAAGAAACAAATATGTGAGCTAATGCCAAACGAAGCTACACGTTCTTCTTTCGGCATGGTAATGGAACTTTTAACACAACATATGCCGGAATTAATCGGCGGATCGGCGGATCTTACTGGATCAAATTGCACTAAATATAAGCACATGCAGGTAATAGATAGTAATAATTATAGTGGTTCTTATGTCCACTATGGAGTGAGAGAACACGCTATGGCAGCATGTATGAATGGTATGGCTCTTCACGGCGCAATTCTTCCTTATGGTGGCACTTTTTTGGTATTTTCCGACTATTGCCGCCCTGCTATACGTCTTTCAGCTTTGATGAAGCAGCAGGTTATATATGTAATGACTCATGATTCAATTGGAGTAGGAGAAGATGGCCCAACTCACCAACCAATAGAGCATTTAGCTTCTTTGCGCGCTATACCAAATTTGTATATTTTTAGGCCAGCCGATGCAGTTGAAACTCTAGAGTGTGTTAGCATTGCACTCGAAAAAAAAGAATCACCTGCACTATTTGCGCTCTCAAGGCAAAATGTCAATTACATGCGCAAACTCTATTTTGATATCGATCAATCTGCTAATCTATCGAAGTTTGGTGCATATATTTTGTGTGAATGTTCAAAAGAATTAAAAGTGACAATATTTGCTACGGGGTCCGAGGTTGAAATTGCAGTTGAAGCAAGGAAGAAATTGCAGGAAAAGGGTACAGGTACAAGGGTTGTTTCTATGCCATGCTGGAGGCTTTTTGATGAGCAAAGTGATGAATATAAAGCGGCGATATTAAATAATGACAGCATCAAAGTTGCAATTGAAGCTGGAAGTGAAATGGGTTGGCATAAATATATAGGTTCAAACGGTATGTTTATTGGCATGAAAAGCTTTGGAGAATCAGCACCTTATAAAACACTTTATGAGCATTTCAATATCAGTGCAGATCACGTAGTAAAATGTGTGTGTGAGAAACTGGTTTACATTCAGTAGACCTCTTGCATAACCATATGAAAGCCCACTCTTCTTTGTCATTCCAGCGCGTGACGTTGATTTCCATCCAAGATGATGTCATGCCAGTGCTTGACACTGGCATCTAGTTTTCTTTACAAATTCACCAAAAGTGCTTCATTCTATAACGCAAAACCCATACTCACCAAACCCAATGCATTACTTGCAATTAAGTTTCCTGGATCCCAGTGCCTGGGCACTGGGATGACACCTCTGGGCACTGCCGTCATAAAGGAACCAGTGTCAGCTACTTGAATACATACCACCATGTCATTCCAGCGCGTGACGCTGGAATCTAGTAAACCTCTGGCTATATTATGTCATTGCCTTCTGAACTACTTGGTGATTCTAATACAACTGGTTGGTCAGATTCAGATGATGATTGTATTGGCTCATCAGACCCAAACAACCATGAAAAAAACCCACCAAAAAATAATGCAACTAATGAAAAAGGCTTCATAAGTATATTAAACAAACTACCAAAAAAAGAGCTCGGCTGTTCTTCTGTTTGTGCAGTTTCTATGGGAGCAACAGCCTTCACACCTTCATCTTTTATATCAGTTCCTTTTTCTGCACTGATGGTGTTGGTTTTTTCCTCTTCTTTTTTGTTATTGTCTGATTGTGGTTCAGTATTATCTGAATTTTGTCCTGTAATGTCTGATCTTGGTTGAACATTACCTTCTTGCTTTTCTTCCTGTTGTGTACCAGCATCTTCCTCTTGATCCCCTTTACTATCTGTCGATGATTCATCCACTAGATCAGTTTTTTCTGCGTTTTGCAATAGAGTTTTTATTTCTTCGTTAGTAGTTAAATCTAAGGGAGTATTTCCATCTTCGTCTACTGCATTAACATTTGCCCCTTTATCTAATAGGGCTTCTACTATCTCTTTGTTGTTATTTTGAGCAGCCCAATGTAAAGGAGTCCATCCACTATTATCTTTTGCATCAACATTTGCCCCTTTATCCAATAGGGCTTCTACTACCCCTTTATGGTTCTTTACAGCAGCCCAATGTAAAGGAGTCTCTCCTTTATCATTTTGTGCATTAATATCTGCCCCTTTCCCTAATAGATCTTTTACTGCTTCCAAGTTGTCAAGCCTAGCAGCCAGATGTAGAGAAACCTTACAATGCTCAGCTTCTACTTTTTCGTATTTACTTAACACGTGGCGTTCTCGAGAAGAGTCATAAGCAATAAAAGTTGCTCCATTATCTAATAGAACTTTTGCTATATCAGAATGATCATTTTTAACAGCCCAATATAGAGAATTACCTTGAGATCCATCATATGCATTAACATCAGCTCCTTCACTTATTAGACATCTTACTTCATTAATATCACCTTTTTTAGCAGCCTGAATTAAATCATTACCTATACCTTCATTTACATTACTCATCCCACACCTCCTGTAAAGCTATATTGTTATAATAAAATCGTTAATAATCTATGACCTTTATATTCCTGGATCACGCAAATAATGCCCGTGTTTTTCAGTACATTTGAGCCAACTGTACATAAGAATTGCAATTGTAGAGCATATTATTGTTAATAGTAAGTTTGGTAAAATACCATAGCGAAAAAATTTTCCTACTATATATATTCCAATAGCCCCAAACATCATATTGCAGAATGAGAGGATTGCACTACCAAGCCCTATACCTTTGATCGTTTCTAAAGCAGAAGTTACGTTATTGCTGATTACTAATGCAAGCCCAATATTGGCTGGAATCCAGGCAACTTGAAGAATTAATATATTTAATTTGTCCGCGAAATAAAAATATACCAATAAACTATCGGATATTATCGGTAACACCAAACCTATTATTAGCATTTTGCTAACCCCTACTTTTGGTACATACCTTCTATTAATTAAAGTTCCAATTATGTAAAATATGACTATGATCGATATGAGGTAGCCAAAATACTGTACTTCAATGCCCATTGATTCAAATATGAAAGGGTAGTTAGCAACATATGCCCAAAGCCACATGAAAGTTAATCCATGAATGGCTGAAAACCCAAGGAAACGATAATTTCTAAATATTAATATATATTGCTTGAAGATATTAGTAGTTATACTGGTTTCATTTTTATTCACAGTGAGCGTTTCTTGTAACTTAAAGTAAATAAAAATAAGCATAGCAATTGCTACAAGTGACATAATAAAAAACAAAAATTTCCAACTATACCCATGTGAAATTATATAACTGCCCACCACTGGAGCTATTCCAGGTGAGAATGCCACTACCATATTTAACTTTGAAATTACTCTCGAGTATTCACTACCCGAGTACATATCCCTTATTGCTGCATACCCAACAACACCTGCAACACCAGCCCCTGCTCCTTGTATGAAGCGAATTAGTATCAAGAGCATAATACTGTCGGCTATATAACACATGACACTTGCCAAAGTAAAAATTGTCATACCAATCAGCATCATTGGACGCCTACCATAATAGTCTGACAATGGCCCATAAATTAATCCAGATACTGCAAATCCAACTAGATTCAAGCTAATTGTAAGCTGCACTACACTGCCTTCTACTTTAAAATAATTGGCAATGCTTGGTAGTGCAACTGAGTATAGGTCAGTTGCCATATCGACAATTGCTACAGACAATATTATAATAAGAGAGATGATATTTTGCGAAAGAGCTGTTTTCACTTAATGATTTACTGGATTAAATACACTTGATTATAATATATTTTTTTCATTAGTATATTAATTTAACTACTGAAATTAAGAGTAGCTATTCGAGAAAAAGCCTGTGAAGGTTCTACCCAGTAGGGTGTCATCCCAGTGCCCAGACACTGGGACCTAGTCTTTATTATGCATGCAGCCACTTATTTAAAGTTAAATTTCAAGTAGTCAGGGCACTGGGGTGACAGGAGAAGGAGGCTACTTGGATGACATCCTCCCTTGTGGATTCAAATCACAATGTTCGTACAGTTATGCGCTTTGACACTGGAATCTTAAGCTAAAATCATAAAAAGCCTGAATTTCAATATCTTATCTTTAATTATTCAGGTTTAAGTTTAAATTCTTATCATGTGATGCATTTACATCATTTAACACTTTAAGTGGTTTACCTAGGCTATGTTCCACTTTTGTTTCAAAATTAAAGTCCAATTTTTCACAGAACTTCTGAAAATATTCAACAATAATATCAAACAGATTCTTATCATTTACTTTATAGTTTTTCAGCTCTTTAGGAATGGTAAGAAGTACTTTACCATCTTCATATGTTACATTTCCATCCTTACATTTCAGCTTAAACTTCACTGAATTATGTAGATTACATACTAAAACTCCATCACTATTATATACACCCTCATTCACACTAAAACTGAACTTTAGACAATTGGGATCGTCACAATTCATACAAATTCTTTTTGGTTTGAAGAGAGAGTAGTTACCTATGTGCAATTCAAATGGACGAAGTGCTTGATTCTGAGAAAGGACAAGCATTATATACGTACTCCTATTGTTGAACGTACTATAATCAGTTATCAATTTTTCTATAATAGAGTCATTGGGAACCTTTGCACCAGCATACTCAAACATTTCTGTAAAAACTGCTTTAGCAAATAGACGATAATCCTTTTTGCCGTTTTTATCTTGTTGAATCAGATTTTTATGTTTTGAACATAGGTTGTTAATGAAGTCATTAGCTATTACCTTTCTATTAATAATAAAATTATGAGCAAATTCATAAACAAACTCATACCCGCTATTGAGCGTTTCTTCTGTAGGTCTTAAATTATTATATTTACTCTCCTTCACTTTAGCTTTCAACGCATTGACCATTTTTTTCGATATTGTAACCTCCACTATTAACAGTATTTATGTTTATTCTAATGTGTATTTATTAAATTTTAATTACTAAATGAATTTATCACTTTTACTTCCGTATTTTCCAGCGAGTTACCATAAGTCACTGCTTTGAGGTAAAATTTTCTCCCTGATTGCACTTCAAAAAAAATTATTGAATCATCAAGTAAGGTAAATTTCTCACGTCCTATATGCTCATGCTCTTTAGTGCCTTCTTGCCCTCTAATCAGGTTACTAAGCTTATATTTATTTTTATCTATAAGTTCGGCACTCTGAAATTTTACTATCTCTTTTCCAACCAGTGCTAAATTGCTTACATTTATAGTACTAACGTTAGTGCTTGTAAAACCCTCTTCTGTCATCCCAGTGCCCAGACACTGGGATCCAGGAGAAATATGGTCAAGCGCTGGAATGACACCATCACTTAAATAATGGTTATATGAAGAACTCAATACACCAAAACGTAGCACTACTATAAGCCCCTCGTCGGTAGATTCTATTACATATCCGTAAGTAGACTGTTTATTTGTGCTTGCGATAGGCTTATAATCCTTATCGTTGTACGAAATAAAGAGTGTTGCTCCTTTCCAATTCTTTTCCTCATTAATTAAAGTAAAGCTTGCGCTATTACCTTTAACATGCGGTAAATCTATTATTTCTATGATGGTTTTGCTGATGTGAGAAGGAGGGTGTTCCTTCAGCATAAGTGACCTTGTTGAAGGAAAAGAAAGCTTATATATGGAGCTGTCATAACCAACACCACTTACTTGAATGGCCATGCTTTCAAATTTTGTTTTTACAATTCTCACCGTATGCTTTTTCTCAACGTCTAAAATCGTTATTACATCACTTGGCACAAGCCACGCATATTTTATCGGCAGCTTGAAATTGTATATATTTCTCTCTTGCCACGAAGAATAAAGTAAAACTTCAGCGATATTTTGCGCCTCTCCTTCCTCCATAATGAGCGGTATTTCAACTGTTATAGCAGTGCCTTGCTTTGGCAACTCAGCATATTTAACATCAATTGGATAGCCAAAATTGCGATTAAAATAAACAACGTTAACTTTATTGTTTAAATCCAGTTGACTAATATTAACAAGTTGCATTTGCTTTGAATTGTTACTGAAAACCGTTTCACCAATTGGCATTACAGTTGTAACTTCCCTGCCCTTTTGAACAAATTTCAGTTTAGAGTCCTGTTCAACCACATCAAAAAAATAGCAACTTTGCAGCATTTTAATAATTGAACGTACGGGTTGCTGGTCGTTTATCACATATCCAGACAATAACCCTTTGACGTTGCTTGTATCGAACTGATCATTTTTTAAACCTGCCTTTTGCAGCAAATCAGATAACACGTCAGAAATATTGAGTTGTGAAATTTTTCCCTGGATTCAATGGCCTGTCTGCCAGTTATGGCAGTCATCCCACACATCACATAAATTGGGAAAGTAAGGAAATGGCCTTGCATTCCATGCCCAGAGAAACATTTTTTCTACCATTTCTGAGCTTTGCCACTTTTTTAGCATTCCTTCAATTGCAATTTTTTGCGAAAGAAAGCTCACCTCTCCGTTTGAATATCGTGGATATTTGCTCTCTATGCTGCCTTTGTCAACAAACACATTTGGCTCATTAGTGCAGCCGTTCATACTGGGAAATCCATATTCAGTAAACCATATTTTTTTCATTTTTGGTTGCCATTTTGTTTTACTACCGCCGGGGTTTATGTGAGCTTCACTCCACCATTTTTCTATATTTTTCCACGCATACCTGCTGTCGTTATACTTTACTTTTTCAGGCTCACTTTTTGAGTAATCATAGAAATAATCATACCCCACTCCACTGCTCCAACCACACATTACATCTTCCGCGGAATAACCAAAAGGAGGCTCTGGCCCATCAGTCAGTGGAAAATAAGCATCTATGCCAACAACGTCGATATACTCCGAAGACCACAGTTCATCCATATTGTACCAACCATCATATGAATGGTATTCACTCCAATCTGCGGCGTAGGTAACTGTTACTTCCTTTCCAAGATCAAGTTTCACCTGCTTTGCAAGCTTAACTAGCTCTATAACGGCAGGATAATTACCTTGTTCATCTCTGATTTTGGTAAGTTCAACAAATTCAGAACCAATGATAAACCCTTCCACTTTAGTTTGTTTGGCAATGCTTGCATAATGCTCTATAAATTTGTTGTACTGATTCTTAAAAAAATCACTTATATCCCCAGGGGTCCCGCTCAATCTTTCTCGCCACTCTTTGTTTTCTGTGTCAAGCAAGGGCATTGGATAGAGCATCACCTTGTAGCCTCTGCTGTGTAGCTCTTCTATATATCTTATTAGCGCTGAATCACTAACTGTGCCACCATATCTTGGGTTTCCATTATCATCTTTTGAAATTAGCTGAGCATCATCTCTGGTACTACTTCCTACTTGCCAATCATCAGGTAATATTGCGGAATCATCTTGAAATTCAACTGCAGGGTATATTTTACAATCTTTAATGTTCAGATCATTCACAAACCAATTGACTACTACCGATACCCACTCAACATTTGGTAAATCTCCCTTTAATTGATCCAAAGAAAGCACTGCATCGCTCTTTTTAGTGTGGTTGTTATGATTTACCCTTTGCGCCAGCCCATATGGGATATATTGGTTGCTGCTTATTTTCTCTTGCGCGATTTTCTTCTGTATTTTTGTATCATATACAAACTCTCCTGAGCCTGGTATTATATTGATATTCTGAATATTTTCTACTACTGAAAATCCGCTAGGCTTTAATATAGTCTGCACTTCAAATGTGAATACTGGAACGCGGTTATTATAGTCTGCTAAAGGAAAATTCTTGATGACTATATAAGATATTCCCCTGTAAGCCGGCACATTTCTCTCTCCTTCAATTGATGACATAAATGGATCGGGATCTTGGTCTTCTCTGCCGCTGTAAAAAGTATAATCTATTTCATCAAAGCTAAGTGATGTTGTATCTGCCCAGATTCTGTTTAATTTTTCTACTTTCCCCCTGCAGGTCGCAATTGCAAGCGTTGCATAGTAATTATACTCAACATTCATACCTTTTCCAATTTTGCTTTTGGTGGTTATCGCCTCTTCTTTTATTGGCTGTGACCAAATAATGTTCCCTGCAATGCGAGCAGTGCCATAGATAATCGGAATTGTCCTGCCGTAGGTTGAGGTTTGAACTTGCAGATTTTTTAGCCTCGCACCATGCGTTACTTTCTGCTCAGCATCAAGGCTAAACATCGCACCATCTAGCTGCACACCAAGAAGAGCACCGAGTTCTGAACCGATAATCTGGCCAATTGGCCCAAAAATGCTGCCTGCTTGACCAAAAATTGATGATAAAATTATTGTGGACATGATAATCCTCCTTTTTGTTTCTATAGCTAATGTAGGCTCTACGTCATGCCGCCGCGGATAGATCCCGCTAACAAGCAGCGGGATGACGAGCTTATCGTTATGCTGCCACGAACCGTCATACCGCGATTCATTCGCGGTATCTCGGCATAGATTCCGCTAACTAGTAGCGGAATGACGAATTTGTCGTTTTACAGCCACTTGGATGACAATTTGCCACTAAATAGTAGGAAATTCAATAGCTTATAATAAATAGTTAAAGTTTTTAATTAAGAAAAGCACACGAGTAAACCATGTAGCTATAATCATTGTAAGCAACAATGAAAAAGTGCGGAAGTGAAAAATTACCACTCTCATGGCAATCACTTCACCAGCGGCAAAGTGATACCATGCTGATTCATATATTTTCCTTTCATATCATCATATGATTTTTCACACTCACTTTTGCCGCTTAAAAATACGAATTGGCATGCACCTTCATTAGCGTAAATTTTTGCAGGAAGTGGGGTGGTATTTGAGAATTCGAGTGTGACATGACCTTCCCATCCAGGTTCTAAGGGAGTAACGTTTACTATAATTCCACACCTTGCGTAAGTTGATTTACCAACACAAATGACCAGTACATTTCTTGGTATACGAAAATATTCCACTGTGCTTGCAAGCACAAAGCTATTTGGTGGAATTATGCATACGCCTGTTTCTTTATCTATAAAACTATTCTCAGAGAAATTTTTAGGGTCCACGATGGCTGAATTAACGTTAGTAAAAATTTTAAATTTATTATCCACTCTTGCATCGTAACCATAAGATGATAGTCCGAAAGATATGACACCTTTGCTGCTTTTGTGATCCACAAAAGGCTCTATCATTCCAAAATTTTCAGCTTTTTCTCTTATCCATTTATCTGGCATAACTGCCATAATTGCCCCTTAAAGTTGTGTAATACTTACAATAATATAAAATAAAATTTAAATGTAAACTGTAGCTTTTGTCATGCAAGTAGCTTGTATCAAATCACAATGTTCGTACAGTTATACGCATGGCGCTGGGATGACATCCTCCTAGTGGAAATTGCTCTCAAATCACAATGTTCGTACAGTAAGCTGCTTGCAGACACCATTGTTACAATGTTCATGCAATTGAAATAGCGGTCAATTGGGTTAGCTATAGATCAATCACAAGAGAAAATTAAAGCTTTTCAGTTTGATTTTTTATTACAATAATTAGATTTATATTCTTAACTAAAAATAATGCTTAGAAACTTTTTCCTGATTTTTGTATTCGTATTATTCACGCCGCTGTCAAATGCTGATGCCAGGAAATACATCAGAATTGTTGGATCTTCAACCGTTTTTCCTTTTATCTCATTTGTAGCCGAGGAGTTCAATCGTGTATTCTCTTTTAAGACTCCAGTTGTGGAATCGATAGGAAGTGGATCAGGGTTCAAAATGTTTTGCTCAGGAATAGGGGAAGACACGCCAGACATCACCACTTCATCTCGCCCTATGAAGGAAGTAGAAAGAGAACTATGTAAAAGAAATAAAATTAATGAAGTGATAGAGATCATCATTGGCTATGATGGAATTGTCATTGCAAATTCAAATCAAAGCCATAGATTTGATTTCACAAAGAAGGACTTATTTGAAACTTTATCTGCATATTCTCAAGAAAATGATAAATTAGTAAAAAATAATAAGAAGTTTTGGTCTGATATAAATCAAGCCTTACCAAAAACAGAAATTGAAATTTATGGTCCACATCAAAATACAGGCACATACGAAACTTTGGTTAATTCTATTATGCTTGATCAATATTCATGCATGAACTCGAGAATTTTCAAAGAGAATTATAAAGATCAGGAAGAAAGAAAGAAAGCATGTGGTAATATAAGGGATGACGGAAGGTATATAGAAGTTGGAATTAATGAAAACATAATAATACAAAAATTGAAAAGTAACAAGAACGCTTTAGGGATATTTAGTTTTAGCTTTTTAATGAGGAATCAAGATAAAATACAAGGGAGCACAATTGCAGGAATTGAGCCAACTTACGAAAATATATCATCGGGAAAATATATATTAGCAAGACCTCTATACCTTTATATAAAGAAAGAACACCTGGATACTGTTGATGGATTAAGAGAATTCATAAAAGAAATTATAGATTCGATCGGCATTGAAGATGGGTACCTATCTAGGCTTGGTTTAATCCTACTTTCAAGTGAAGATATAAAGAAAGCTTCAGCAAAGGTTCATGATATAATGTGACGGCAACACTTCCTTCTCCTTGTTATCCCAGCAGCCTCCTTTTTTTGTCATCCCAGTGCGTGACACTGGGATCCAGGTTTCCATTTTTTATACTCACCAAATCAGTTTGCTTGCTAAAGTTTCCTGGATTCCAGACTGGAATGACATCGTTTACTATATATCACATTATATTGATTAATGCTACGCTCCTTGTTTCTTTGATGTAGACAATCCTTCTACACTTGGATCTTCTAAAACCTTAGCAATACCAGCACCTATTAATATAACTGCTGCCAAAACTGCTAAAGCCAGTGCAACTGCAGGATACGCTAGCACATAGGCTACAACAGCACCAGCTGCGCATAGTCCAACAATGCTTAGAGCAATCTTCCCTTTGTGTTTACTCCAGAAGGTTGTATCGTTCTTTTCTGGGGTTTTGTTATCTGCAATAGGTTTTTTTTCCTCAATATCTTCCAATACACGTTTACTAAGCTCCTCCTCTCTGCTCTTTTTTAATCCTTAACTTCTTTAATCAAGTCTTCAAGCCATCCCTCACCAGCTATATTAGCATACATTCTTTGTCGCTCTTCAAGAGAATCTATTATATAGTTATCTCCTGTAATTTGACCTTCTTCATTAATTATGTAACTTTCAAGCCAGAAGTCACGAACATCAGGGGAAGCTTTATCCCAAAGAAGTTTAGTGATCTCTTTTATATTTTCCACATCTTCTTGGTTCAATTCTTTACTACATTTAACTTTCAGAGGATAAACTAAAAAGGCATCTACTCTTCCATTATTCCAATATACCTTTCGCTCTAAAACCCTTGCTGCATCTGTACCACAATTCTCTAATGCTGCTTTAACTTGATTAACATCAAGACTTATTATTATAAATATTAGTGTAATAATAAGATTCTCTACTCTCCTGTGCTCTTCTATTTCTTGAATATGTGTTTTAAGAGCAGGTATGTAACTAAGGCCAGTTTCTCTTTGAAAGTTTTGAAAACTCTCTATTGCATAGCCACACACAGAACCACGAATTTTTTGATTAGTTTTCTGCCAAATTAGTTCAATGATCTTTACGCTTTTTTCAAGATTTTCTTGATCTTTAACTACAGCTTTAAGGCGAGTAATAGCAAAATGTAAAATGACATCTTTGTCACCAATCGGAGCTCTCCGTATCAAAGCTGCTTGTATATCATCATATTCATCATTGTTAAATATGTCCTGGACCTTTTTAAGGTTGTTATTGATGATTGCTGTAATTAATGAAGTTCGAATTTGTTGTTGCGTATTAGTTAATTCAGTCATATTTTACCTCTATTTTCTATAATAAGTTTTGTTATCACACATATTTACAAGCAAGTCAAGTATTATGAAAAATCATCAACGTTTACAAACTTTACGTTCAATTGTATTTATTGTGGGAATATTCCTATTGTTACTTAGCTTAGCAATGCTTATTCCTGCTATTACTAATAAATATCTCAGCTACGAATGGAAAAATTTTCTCGCTGGATTCATAATTACCTGCACATCTGGCGTAATTTTTATTTTACTCGGTAAATTAAATGGCATGCCGGCAATTTTTGCAATTACTAGTTGCGTCTGGATTGCCTTGTCTTTGTTTGCAGCTATTCCTTTCTATTTTGATAATCTGAGCTATGTTGATGCATTATTTGAAACGATATCTGGCATCACAACCACAGGGGCAACTATATTTAATGATATTGAAAAACAATCTCCGGGAATACTGCTATGGAGAGCAATGCTACACGGCATGGGGGGTTTTGGTGTAATCACTTTAGGAATTGCAGTTTTTCCTATGTTTAAGATTCTCAGCCTAAATAATTTACTTTATTCTGAATATTCAGATGCTACAAAAAGGAAGTTGCCGAACACGCGAAGCGTAGTAATTCATATTATAGCAATATATTATGGCCTAATTTTGTTATGTATATTTTCCTATTATCTGGCTAGTATGACACTATTTGACGCAATATGTCACGGAATGTCCGCTGTATCAACTGGTGGATTTGCTAACTATAATGATTCTATAGGGCACTACAATAACCCTACGTTAGAAGTCATAACGATCATTTACTCATTTTTTATTAACATTACTTACTCAAAGATGCTGACAACATAGTAAGGTAACCTGAGCTATTTAAAGTATGCTCCGCTCTGTTAACTATCCATTCACCATCTACCGCTTGATTAAAAGCTATAAGATTAAGTTTAGCTTCTGCAAATAAATCTGGATTACCAGGTATAGTGATATCCAATACTGCATTATTTCGCTTTAGTTGTTTTAACTTAGCATTTGCTGCACTTAGTGCTGATTCTGCATTTGAGTACATTTCTAACATAATATAACTTGGTTCGCCGCTACCAACTGTTTCTTTAATAGTTTCACCCTTTTCATAGCTATGCCATTTTGCCACTACTGAATTATACTTATCACGTACAGTAAAATGCACTTTCCAGTTAATTGTATCTTGAGGTCTAATAGTCGTTGTTCCTAAAGCTTTTCCTGTGGCTGATTTTGCCATATTCTTTGAAATAAACAATATATACCCACCAGCTAATTTTGCCATTGCTTCACGCTCTGTTGCGATCTTTGTTAACAGACTTATATCACTTTCATCTGCCTGATTAATATGGGGTATCAATATATTCTTAAATTCCTCAGCGACTTTGTATCCATATCCATGTTTTTGGGCTATTTCTTTTACTAAGTTTTCTATGGTAATTTGGCGCCATTCTTTTGATACTTTTGCCTTCAAAGATATTCTTAAATTTGTTGCATGAGCTTTGATTAGTAGAGTCTTAGGTGGACCCTGTATAGTCACTTCGTTGACTGTATATATACCCATTGGAAAGATTCCAATTTCCTTATAACCTAGTGCTATGTTCAATTCATTCGGAATATCTATGTTTTCATCCCTGTAATCAACACACACTTCAACTACATCATCTATTATTCCTGATTCATCTGTAAGGTGCAATGATATAACTCTATCTTTAATTGATTCACATTTATCTATTATAAAATCTGGCTGCATTTATTCCCAGACCTTTAATTTTGACTTTTGTACTATTTTCTTAATAGTAGGAAGCTTTATCTTTAATCCTGCGGGCAAAAAGCTTCCATATTCTGCCAAACCCAAGTTCTCTGCTAGTACTAATTCCACTACTCCATCAGTAAATCCGTAATGTTTCCAGCAAATCAGATCTAACATCTCATTTTCTTTACTCACATAGTATATAGTCATCTATAGCTTTTTAAACTCAAACTAAATTCAATTTTTCTCGGTAGTCCATTAGGTAAAAAATACATCTGCTTTTCTTCTAACCTAGTAATTACGAATTGTCCTAAAATATTACCTAAACTATCTACTAAAATATGTGGTTTTTCAGTTTCTTTCACACTCTTTAATTGATTTAGCACGTTGAGATTATGCAGATAAATCATTCCTTCTAAATCTATATTTTCTACACCTTGACCGATATTTTGTAATAGTGGCATATTTTCAATACACTCAATCGTGCTCCAACGATTTTCTCTGCTATACTTTAAACTTGTGGAAGCAAACTTATACGGACCAAGAGATAGCATCAATAAAATGTCTCTACCGTATCAAATAAAACATCACGTGACTTTTCTCTTATCCTTTTTATTACTTCATTTGCAAGACTACGAACATCTTGGTTAGGTTCTGCTTTAATGCTGATAGTGTAATTATTAGTGATGTTCTGAGTTTTATTTTGTTCTTTATTTTCAAACTTACTCCTTGCAAATATCTTATCGCTCTCTGTCTCCTCAATAAGGCTTTTGACTCTGAAGCTATTTTTATTTCTCTTTGAAAATTCTTTAATTATACTGTTACCTAGCACAGGATTTCCACTGTTGAGAATATTAATTTTTAGGGGAGTGTGCACTGCTTTTACTTCAGTTTTTCTTTTTTCAAACTCTTTCAGTGGGCTATTTCCCAATACTTTTCCAAATATACTTTCACCTATCCATGAAAAAGCTTCTTCTATGGGTTTTATTATCGATTTCCAAAAGCTAGAGAAAAAGTCTTTTACCTTTTGCCAGTTAGTTATAACAAGTGCTGCGCCAGTGACAAGTCCAGTAATTAAAAGTCCTATAGGGTTACTCATTATAGCGAGTGTTACTGCTCTTAGTCCTGTTATTACTGCAGGAAAAACTGTAGCTGATAAAAATGAAAATACTCCAAGTAGGTTTGCTTTCAGACTAAAAATCGTACTTCTTAGCAATGTAAATCCGTATCCTAGTCCCACTGCTACAACTTTTAAACTTATCAAGGCTGCTACAGTACCCATGATTGCTTTGGTTAAAGTTGGATATTTTTCTGCAAATAACGCTATGCTTCTAGTTTTTTCTTGTAAAAATTCAGCTATAGATTTTAAAGTAGGCAGCATCACTGAACCCAGGTTCATACCAACTTCAGCTATTGCGTTGCGAAGAAGTCGTAATTTACTGGCTGTGGTGTCTACACGGTTTTGAAATTCTTTCTGCAACGAGCTCTTGTACTCTTCTGTGTCAGCTAGTAACCTTATAGCATTTTCGTATTTGTTAAAACTTCCAGCTAATAATGCAATATCATCTTGATATTCCTGACCGAAAAGTTTCATAAGGATTGTAGAACGTTCCTGGTTATCCATTTTCTTTAGAGCTTGAAAAAAGTAGAGTAATGCTTCTTCGCCGTTTTCGCTTATTCTTTGTACTATTTCTTCTGCAGTTATTCCCATTTGCTCTAATGCTGCTTTAAAATCCCCTCCTTGTTCTTCAGCAGTCTGAAGTTTACTAAGTAGAGCATTTATAGCAGTTGCAGTTTTTGCTGGTTGTTTACCTAAACTAACGAAGGCATTTACTAAACTACTTGTTTCCTTGATGTCAAGACCAAATTGTTTTGCAGTACCACCAACTATTGCTAGAGCTTCAACCATATCTTTTGCTTTGGCAGCAGTGTTATCTGATAAGTGATTGATTACATTACCAACGTATTCCATTTTACTAACATCAATTCCATAAACGTTAGAGAGTTTAGCTATAGAATCACCTGCTTGCTCTGCAGACATATCAAATGCTGTAGACATTTTTGCCACTGTTTCTGTAAACATAAAAAGATCTTCTTTCTTGATACCAAGTTGACCACCACTTGCAGCTATTTGTGCCAGTTCTGTGGCTGATAATGGTATAGTACGTGACATCTCTTTTAACTTCTTTGCAAATTTAGTTGCTTCATCCGTTCCTTTTTTAAAATCTACCACTTTTGTAACATCAGCCATAGCACTTTCAAAGTCAATTGCAACTTTAACTGGAGCTGCAAGCGTTAGCCCTAGCCCAATAGTCTCTATAATTTGTGACTTAAAATGTGCTTTGCTTGCTAAAAAACTTTGGTGACTACGTATTGCAGATCCAAGCTTACCATACTTACCTTTTAATACTTCAATAGAAGAGCCAAGTTTATGTTGGTCACTTACTAAGTACTTAATATTTCTTCCACTTTTTCTTACTTCTTCATTAAATGAATGCAAAGCATCTCTCTTTTTCAAATATGCTTCTTTTGCTTTTATTGCGGAGGTTTTGGCCTTGTCAAATTCTGCTTTTAAAGTTTTGCTCGGTTTCTCTATTGCCTTCATTTGTTTAGCTAAATATTTTACTTGATCTTCAAAGCCTTTCCATGACCTCTTGCTAGTCAAAACATCATGACCTAACTGCTTAAACTTTGATACTGATTTTAAAGATGAGTCAAGCTTTCTTATATTCTCACCAAGATGAGTAAGTTGACTGCTACTTCCTTTTATTACAGTACTGAAACTGCCATCTAGGACTGCTCCAATTTTTATAGATAACGTTGACATTATACCTTCCTCGCTGCTTTATGCCATAAGATAAATTCATTAATCTCCATATCAAGTATTTGTTCAACCCCGCCTCCTACAACAGAGCTGAACATTAATACTTCTAATCTCAAGTTTTTTGGATAATCGGTGAAAAAAAATCCTTTAATACCTCTTGAATTTTCACATAATCAGCAATATCTAACTCTTCAATTGCTTCTTTTGCAACTGATGTCAAATTGGCAGTCAAAGTTACTTCTTTACTAAGGTCACTACCATTTAAGTGTTCAATTGCAAGATAGTCTCTAACTTTTGGACGTCTAACAGTAAGTTCTGAGACAGAAATTCCATCAACTGTTATTGGGTTATTAAGTGTTATAGCTTGTATGTTCCTCCTTAAAAATTTAATTAAATAAAAGTCTATATCAGCTTTTACATAACTAATTTCTTTGTATGGTGCTATAAATAGGATTAGCTTTGATAAGAATCTTTTCTGTGTTCAATTGAAGTAATAACTACTGTATGTTCTGGTACATCTATATAATAAAGTATACGATAGGTACTCACCCGTAGACTGCGTTATCCACTTAAGTTATGTTTTAATGGCTTTCCAAATCCAATTGGATCAACTGTTAGACGCTCCATTATTGCCTTCTTAATCATTAACTTTACTTTTGCTGGAAGAGCCGGAATGTCTTTCTTTATAACAGATTCTGAATAGTCTATATTGTAAGGCTTAATCCCAGAAGGCATCTTGATGTTTAACCCTCTTTTCTTTATAGCGTTTGTCAGCAATCTTAGATAATTCTATATCTTCAATTTCTTCTTCCATTAATTCAGTTAATAACTTTAAAACGGACTTGTCTTGAGATTGTGCTACACTAACAAGCAAACCAGTTAGCTGCTCTATGGAATTTGTATGAGCTTTAGAATCCATATTAACTATATACCTACAACTTCTTATATTTTAACATTTTTATGTAATTTTGTCAACCATATTAGATCCCTAGAATCGTTTGTAGCAAGGCCATTTGATCAACACCATTTATCTTTCTAATCATATTTTCAGCATCGATTTCTATCAGCTCATTACCGCCTATAGTAAGTTTATAGTAATGGGCAGCTACAGTACATTTCAGCGTTGCTTTCTCAGCAGGTTTCCAGTTACCAAAATCAAATTCTTTAAAAATGCCTCTTAAATTGATTATTACTGCTCCAATATCATTACTTCCACTACCTTGCATTCCACCTCTGAGCGTCAAAGATACCGAATTTCCATTTATCAACCCAAATAGCCGAAAGAGCTCTGTATCGTATTCAGCAAAAGTGAAATCTGCTTCAAGCTTTTCCATGCCCATGTCAATATTTATTGGAATATCCATACCACCAGCACAGTACTCTTCTGTTTTTATGGTAAGCTTTGGTAGCGTAATTTCATCTATTTTTCCTGCATAACCACGACCATCTACAAATACGTTAAAATTTCTCAGTATTTTGGGTAACACTTCGCTTTCTTCTAAGAAACTTCTTTAACTAGCTCCTCTTGTTGCACTAAAGTATAGCCAAATTCTCGTGCCTTTTTGATCAAAAATTTTACAGCTCTCTCCTTATATCGTATTTCATAGTATTCCATTCCTTTTTTTACATATTCTTGTCCGTATTTGAGCATACTATAAAATATGCATGCTATTTTTCTTGCAATAGCTGTTATTGCTTTTGGTGCTCCTAATCGTTTTTTTAATCTTCTGTAGTATGCACCCAATGAACTTTTACTATTTCCTACAGAATTAGCAGCCATTCGAAATGCATTCGCAGCACGATTAATGACTTTACGCGTTCTTGTGCTAAACACTTTTTCTCCTGTAATTTTATTGGCAGGGCTGAGTCCTAACCACGATGAAAAGTGTTTTTCTGTTGACCATTTATTATGGTTTATACCAGTTTCTGAAATTATAGTCTGTATACTTAGTATATCAAGCCCTGGAACTTTAGTAAAATCCATACCAGTTATTCG
>NZ_JAPQLJ010000049.1:0-7141 GCF_028982115.1 Wolbachia endosymbiont of Drosophila tsacasi
TTTTGATCAAAAAGGCACGAGAATTTGGCTATACTTTAGTGCAACAAGAGGAGCTAGTTAAGGAAGTTTCTTAGAAGGATGAAGTGAAATCTTATCTTGTACAAATGGGTTATAGTAAAGAAATGGGAGCACGTCCAATAGAGAGACTTATTGAAAAAGAGATGAAAAGTTACTTAGCAGAAGAAATACTGAATCGTAAATTAATAAAAGGAAAGAAACTAAGAATCTATATGAATAAAGTAGAAAATAAAATTGCTTTTGATATAGTTTAAAATCCTTGTATTGAACTTCATCTTTGTTACAATTTATAACTTAAATTTAATTTGAATTATAGTGATAAGTGATAAAGTAAAACAAGTCCTAAGCTACTACGAAAGTGAAAACCCCGGGGTGAAAGCAAATCTTACTCGTATTCTCATGCATGGAAAGCTTGGCGACACTGGCAAGTTAGTGATTCTGCCAGTAGATCAAGGATTTGAGCACGGGCCAATAAAAAGCTTTGAAGTTAACCCTGATGCTTATGACCCACATTATCATTTTCGGCTTGCAGTTGATTCGGAAGTAAGTGCATATGCTGCTCCACTTGGTATGATTGAAGCTGGTGCTTCAACCTATGCTGGCCTGCTCCCACTTATTTTGAAACTTAATAGTTCCAACTCCTTACATTCAAAAAATCTGACTTCTGATCAAGCAATAACCTCTTCTGTGAAAGATGCGCTGCGTTTGGGCTGCTTGGCTGTTGGATTTACTATATATCCTGGTTCTGCCAAGTGTTTTGATATGATGGAAGAAGCCCGTGAAATCGTAGCTGAAGCCAAATCTTATGGGCTTGCAGTAGTGTTGTGGTCTTACCCACGGGGTGAGGGCCTTTCCAAAGAAGGTGAAACAGCAGTTGATGTTATTGCCTATGCTGCGCACATAGCAGCTTTACTTGGCGCTAATATAATCAAAGTAAAACTTCCAACTAAATATTTGGAAAGGGAGAAAATAGAAACAGAAAATATTGAATCATTATCTAAAAGAATTGAATATGTTAAAAGATCTTGTTTTGCAGGGAAAAGAATAGTAGTTTTTTCTGGTGGCGAATCGAAGGAAGTAGATGACATATGCAATGAAGCAAAAGAAATTAAGCAGGGTGGTGGTAATGGTTCAATTATTGGCCGTAACACTTTTCAACGCAAAAGGGAGGAAGCTTTATCTATGCTAAAAGATATAATGGATATCTACACATAAAAAATGGCTGGGTGGCAGAATGGCTTATGCGGAGGACTGCAAATCCTTTTATACCGGTTCAATTCCGGTCCCGGCCTCTTTCATTTTCTATATCTTGTAAAAGTTGCTCAATTCAACAGTAGCTTTAAGTGTGTAACCTATAGAGAAAGCTTATCCATTATTTATTCATAAGTAAAATCAATAGACTTCTTGCATAACCCAAACTAAGTAAAAAAAGGTATCCGTTCAGCGGAGTGACAGAATAAGGTAGATAAGGTGATCTAAAAAGATAATCATAGAGCAAAAGTGAGTTTACAACAAATGGTGTCATCCAAGTAGCCAACACTTGTATCTTTATGATGTGAGGCATTAGAGCTAAAATACCTCACAGGGAGGGTGAAGCTGATGTGACACTAATGCCATTAAGATTTTGTATCGCCAACAAACCTACTCTTTGGAAGCCCATTGCACCTGAAATGAGGCATTTGAGGGCGTTGCATGCAATCGCTAAAAGATGATAAGGTGCAACAGACAAATCGCTTGGAAAACAAAAATATACATTCCAGTTGCAAAGAAGCTATATCTAAAGTAATTTTGGCAATAGAGGAGCAAATTATTGTTCTCGAAAGAGAAATTAATGAGCATATAAACAACTATCCACATCTAAAAAATATGGTGGAAAACCTTAAGACTATAAAAGGTATAGGATATCTTACTGCTGTTGTCGCAGAAATGCCATCAGTTGATAACTTTGACAATGCTAAACAATTTACAGCTTTTGCTGGTCTAAATCCAGGACATTATCAATCGGGATCGTCAGTAAGCAAGAGAAGTTGCATATGCAAAATAGGATCTGAGCGTATTCGAAAAGCTCTTTATATGCCAGCTATAGTAGTCAAAAACCATAATAATCATTTTCAAAAATTTTGTCAGCGTCTAGCAAGTAAAGGCAAATGTCCAAAAGTCATAGTTCTTGCGTTAATGCGAAAATTAATGCATGTCTTTTTTGGTATTCTTAAAAATAATCAACCATTTAATTGTAATTTTGTTGGATAATTTGTTTGATAGCAGAGACGATATCTTTAATTCAGCATGAATTTTAGGGATCTACATTTGGATGCTTTTTTTGAATATCTGCTAGAAGCCCATCTCTTGCTAATTCCTTTTTTAGATCAAATCTTTCTTTGTCATAAGGAGCCTTTGTCTGGAAATGCATATGCTTCTGACATTTTTCCATCATATTTTCTTATCCATTTACTTAACATACTGCCACCTATGCCTAGACCTTTTGCTATTTTTGTACTTCTGTTTCTTTAACCAGCTTAACAGCTTCTAATTTGAATCCTGCTGCTTCTATTTGCCATATTTTGAAAAAACGTTTTATTTTACTCCAAAAACGTCTTAACTTTCTCTCTACTTTTTCTAGGTAAGGTCACTAGATACCTATGCAGCTGTGCATAGAATGACAGAAGAGACTTGCGTTAGATATTGTTTATTTACTTTCGCTCTTTTCTATCAATTTTTTAACTAAGCCTCTTAGCTTTTTACTGGATTCATCAAGCTCTTGAATCTGCGAGCTATGCTCTTTTATTAGCTCCTTATAGTTACCTCTTATGTAGTCAATCATTTCCTTCATCTGAGCAATCATCTTGTTAACATCCATACTACCTAAGTCAGGTACCATGCCAGGCATAGCCCCTTCTAACATACCGCCAGCCATAAGCTGCTGGGACATTTGCATAAATGGTTTTAAAGTCTGATTAAGCAATTCAGGATCCTTAGCTAATTTTTCTATTTGCTCTTTGCAAGTATCCATATACTGCTTCATAAATTCATCTTCTTGTCCTTTGTCTATCATAATATATCTACCTAAAAATACATATTCTTTATTATATATCGTTTTTAAATTAAAAACAATACAAAATACCTATCACAATTGCATTAATACTTTTTAAACAATGAAAAATGCTCCTTTGCTTACAAATGGTCACATACCTTCTTTAACCATTCCTTATCTTTTACGCTATTTTCTAAGTTTTCATAGACAAATTGATGATAGCTATTTATCCATTCAATTTCATCTTTAGTAAGCATTTGCACATCTATTAGCCTTCTATCATATGGAATGAAGGTCAGTTGTTTGAAATGTAAAAAGCTATTTTCTTGTCTGTCGACATACATCAGATTTTCAATTCTTATCCCATACTCTCCCGGAATGTAATAACCAGGTTCGTTGGAAAGTATCATTCCTGGCGTGAGTTTCACTTTATTGCCCTTTGATATTGCTTGTGGTCCTTCGTGTACTGATAGGTAACTTCCTACTCCATGCCCTGTACCATGCATATAGTCCATTCCAAATTTCCATAAATGCGTACGTGCCAATATATCCAATTCTCCACCAGTAGTGCCAGAAGGAAAGATGACACTTGCTATAGCAATGTGAGCTTTCAACACTATTGTATAGTGGGTTATTTGCTCATTGGTCGGATTACCAACCACTACAGTTCTTGTCACATCAGTTGTGCCATTAAGGTATTGGCCACCAGAGTCAATCAAATATAGTCCACTTTTCTGAATTACCTTATTCGTCTTACTGCTTGCACGATAGTGAATTATTGCACCATTTTCATTAAATGCGAAAATTGTTGGAAAACTTGGTTGCTTAAACAAACCCTGCTCTTTTCTGTGTTCTAAAATCCTTTCTTCAGCTTTGAGCTCAGTGATTCCATTGCCAACATTATTTTCAAGCCAATGTAGAAAGTTTGTAACTGCCACTCCATCTTTAATGTGTGCATTTATAGCCCCAGCTATTTCAGTTTGGTTTTTTACTGCTTTATAAATTAGACAAGGATCTTCTCTTTCAGCTACCTGTTTATCTTTTATTACAGCCATGATACTAATTGGAGTTGTGTTTGGATCTATAACTATTGAATTTAGCTTGTGCAGCGAATTTTCTAGCTCACTAATATCAAAAATATTTATATGATTGCCTAAATTTGCTTCTATAGTTGAATGTTCTTTATCTTGAATAAACAAATCAACATTACCGCTTTTATACAATATAGCACGGCCAAATATACATGGAGTATATTTGGCATTTTCATTTCTTGAATTTAATAGCCATGAAATTGAATTTGGATCAGTTAAAAGCACTGCTTCAGCTTCTTTATCTATGCTTTTAGCGACTTTTTCACATTTATTCTTGCTACTTTCACCAGCATATTTAATGGAATGTAAAACCACTGCTTGTTTTCGATAGTCACTTTTTTTTCCAGCTAAACAGGGTATTAATTTACAGATATTCTCATACTTTCTTATATCTTCTATGGTAAAATATTGCAAATAGTAACCTAGTGAGGTGGTCAATGTTAAGTTTGCTTTTACCCATTCGCGTGGATCCTCTTCTTGTATATTATATACTTGAAAATTGTCCTGATCGAGCTGACTGCGAGCTTGTGTAATATAGCGTCCATCTGTAAAAAATGGGCACTTATTGCTCTTTGTAACGATAAGTAGCCCATTTGTTCCTGTGAAGCCACATAATTCTGTTAACTCTTTTGAATATTCATTTAAATATTCGTCTTTAGTATGCAACACAAATACATCAACGTTTATTTCGTGCATAAAAGAACGAAATTCTTCGATTTTTGACATATACCTCACGCAAAACTAGCAACTACTTTCGTTTTCTTATTTCTAAGGTACACTAATATGCTCACTATTGCTGCGGGAGTGATGCCTTGTATTTGCTTTGCAATTCCAATTGTAGCTGGTTTTATCGTCTGCAACTTTTCTATTACCTCACTTGACAGGCCTTTAACTTGTGAATAGTTAAAATCAATTGGAATTTGAGTGTTAATTTCCTCTCGTAAAAACTTCATATCCGCTTCTTGTCTTATTAGGTAAGGTTTGTATTTTGCTTCAATTTCAACCGCTTCGCATATTTCATTCTTAGCTCTATTATCCGCTTTGGTGTGTCCCATTTTGTCATTCCAGCGTGTGACGCTGCTTAACTCCGGCCATATTTCTTGTAATTTATTCCAGTCGATGTTTGGATAGCTAAGTAAATCTAGTGCCGTTTTTCTTATTCCATCATAAGATATTTTAATACCATAAGACCTAAGCTGCTCAGGAGTAATCGTCAGACTCCCTAACTTCTCTTCAAGCTGCTTAATGGATTTAAGTTTATTCTGTAAAACAGAGTATCTCTCATGCGAAACAAGGGAAATATCATAACCTTTTTGTGTTAATCTTCTATCCGCATTGTCTGACCTGATAGCTAGCCTATATTCTGCACGTGAGGTAAATAATCTATAAGGCTCGATCACCCCTTTGGTGACCAAATCATCTATCATTACGCCAATATACGAATCTGTGCGGTGAAGAACAAAACTCTCTTTTTTTTTAGATGCAGAGAGTGCTGAGTTAATTCCGGCGATAATTCCTTGCCCTGCTGCTTCTTCATATCCAGTGGTGCCATTAATTTGGCCAGCAAAATATAGACCTTTAATTTTCTTAGTTTCAAGAGTATGGCTTAGTTCTCGTGGATCAATATAGTCATACTCAACTGCATATCCAGACCTTAATATTTCTGCGTTTTCAAGTCCTTTGATACTCTTTATCATTTCATTTTGCACTTTAACAGGCAATGAATTTGAAATTCCGTTTGGGTATACAGTATCATCATCCAACCCTTCTGGTTCTAAAAATATTTGGTGACTACTTTTTTCTGCAAATTTATTAATTTTAACTTCAATGGATGGGCAGTATCTTGGTGCAACAATGTCATCCAAATACGAAGAAGCTGACCTATGAAGATTTTCTCTAATTATTTTATGCGTATTTTCATTAGTATGGGTAATAAAGCATGATACCTGAGGTTGGTTAATTTTTTCTGTGAGATAAGAAAACGGCACAGGTGGGTTATCACCCACTTGTTCTTGCAATATTGACCAGTTTATAGTATTACGATCAAGCCTTGGTGGAGTTCCGGTACGCAGTCTACCTAATCTAAAATCATATTTCTTCAATGTATTTGCAAGTTCTACTGCAGACTTATCTCCCATTCTTCCTGAAGGAGTTGTTTGCTCTCCTATATGAATCACACCCCGCAGAAAAGTTCCTGTAGTTAGAATGACTTTACTTGTTGGTATACGTTCACCCGAGCTTATTATTACAGCTTTAATGCACGGTTTCCCATTGCCATTACTTTCTATAAGAAAATTGTCGACTGACTCTTCTTTTACCGTCAAATTGTTATAATTTAGAATAATTTCCTGTATTGCCTGCTTATATAATTTTCGGTCTGCCTGTGCACGCGGGCCCCATACTGCTGCACCTCTGCTACTATTTAAAATGACTGAGTGTATGCTTGCTTGATCGATTGCTCTTCCCATTATTCCATCAAGAGCATCAACTTCCCTGACTACAACACCCTTTGCAACTCCTCCAATTGCTGGATTGCAGGACATTTCTCCTATAGTTGAAATTTTATGAGTGATAAGCAGCGTGTTTGCACCAAGGCGAGCTGCCGCAGCGGCAGCTTCGCACCCTGCATGACCACCACCTACTATTACTACGTCATATTTATGCATGCTTTTTTGAGTAATTCTACTCTACTAATATTCCGATTATCAACGGTTAATGTCAAATTTTATAGTGATACCTCTCCTGTTACCCAGTGCTGTGACATAACCACACGAACATTATAACCGGGAGCCAGGTAGCAGGCACTGGTATCCAAGTTATAGAAACGGATTAAATACAAAAACTTACTTGATAAACCTCGCCAGCCCCCTTATCATGAAACTGAAGGTATTTAGCTATCTTCATCTGTGCAGATTAAACAACAAGAAAACAACGTAGTTGGCGTCTTATTTTTAATTTTTTGCACTATGTGTACCTTATGTCTTCACAACATTTCTGGGTT
>NZ_JAPQLJ010000050.1:0-24295 GCF_028982115.1 Wolbachia endosymbiont of Drosophila tsacasi
CGAATAACTGGTATGGATTTTACTAAAGTTCCAGGGCTTGATATACTAAGTATACAGACTATAATTTCAGAAACTGGTATAAACCATAATAAATGGTCAACAGAAAAACACTTTTCATCGTGGTTAGGACTCAGCCCTGCCAATAAAATTACAGGAGAAAAAGTGTTTAGCACAAGAACGCGTAAAGTCATTAATCGTGCTGCGAATGCATTTCGAATGGCTGCTAATTCTGTAGGAAATAGTAAAAGTTCATTGGGTGCATACTACAGAAGATTAAAAAAACGATTAGGAGCACCAAAAGCAATAACAGCTATTGCAAGAAAAATAGCATGCATATTTTATAGTATGCTCAAATACGGACAAGAATATGTAAAAAAAGGAATGGAATACTATGAAATACGATATAAGGAGAGAGCTGTAAAATTTTTGATCAAAAAGGCACGAGAATTTGGCTATACTTTAGTGCAACAAGAGGAGCTAGTTAAGGAAGTTTCTTAGAAGGATTTTTCTAAAAGTAGATTTTTTAACCCTTTTATCTTATTATTGTAATCCTTTGTTATCTCATCTAACTCAGAAGATTGATTCTCAATTAAACCATTTGTTTTATCTAACTCTTTAAATCTCTTCATTAATTCTTGAGATAAGTTTTTATTTTTCTGATTAATTTCTTTAAATCTACATTGTAATTCATCTAATTCTACATAAAGTTCTTTTTGTCTTTTATATAATTCTTCTTTTTTATTAGATAATATATGTTTTTCTTTATATAATTCGTTTATTTTTTCATTTAACTTCTCTTTTTTTTTAGATAATTTTTCTATTTCCTTATGCAATTCTTCATTTTTTAATTCTGCATGTTTATTATTATCTATTTTCCTTCTCAATTCCGTTATGCGTTTTTCTTTTTCAGCTAGATTAGCTTCTTTTTCTTGTAAATGTTCACACAAACGCGTGATTTCATAAAGTAATTCTTCTTCTCGCTTACCAAGCTCATCTTTTTCCTTCGTTATCTTTTTCAATTCGTCTGTTATTTCAAATATGTGATTCGCTTTGGCTTTTAATCTTTTCTCTAAAGATTCTTTTTCTTTAAGAAGAGATTCTCTCTCAACTTCTGACTCATTTACTTTCTGATCCAATTTTTTTGCTCTCTTGTCTAAATTTTGCTTTTCTTGAGTTAGTTCATGTTTTAATTTTTCCACTTCTTTGTTTGCAGCTTCTTTTTCCAGAGTTATTTTATTTTCCAACTCTTGCTCTTTCTGAACGAATTTATTTCTCTCAACCTCCATTTTTTTATTGTTACTAATTATTTTATATGAAAGTGCAAGCACCAAAACAGATAATGCAGCTAAAGCAAGAATTAGAGAAAGAGGCACATTAGAAGTTATAGTAAGCGCTAAAGATGTAAGTAACGTAAGAGTAGCTAAGGAACTAGCTACAAAATAAAATGTGTTAGCTTTGTTAAACAAATTGCTCATTACTCCCCTCCCCCCCCACGTTCAGCAGTCTTGTATATATTTATTAAAATTCTCTTATCTGTGGAGGGATTATAGTGCTGCACCTACAACAAACTTCCCATTTTCAGTCTGCTAGCTAAAAATGGCTAAGGTCTTATGTATCGAGTGTATAACTGTACTCAAAATGTGCATTAGCTACTGGTCGAGGTAAAGCATCCACTGGAATATCCAGAATCACATGAAGCGTCATTCAGCTCTGTATATGGCGGTCTTATTGGAATGGATATATAAGGTGGTTTTGGTTTCGAGAATTGTTCATTAGCAGACGTATTTTCACCTGTTCCTTCAAATTCTGATAAATGTTCACTGCTTATATCTGAAGAAATGGAATGACTAGGCTTGTCTTCCTGCCCAATTACTGCTTGCAGACGTTTAACTTTTCTTTCCAAATCAGAATTACGTCTTCTTAATTTACTGCATTCGTCATCAAAATCTTTTTCGCTACTTTTCAACTTACTGTTATTATCGCACAATTTTTCATTTTCTTTTCTTTCTTGATCCAAAAATTTATTTAACTCTCCGATCTTATTAAGATCTTTAGTTTCTTTCTCTTCTAATTCCTTGCATAGTTTTTCTTTTTGTTCTAAATCTACAGCTAGCTGGATCATTTCTTGCGCTTTTTCACTTAACTTTTCTTTCAATCGTCTTTCTCTTTCTACTACATCCCTTAATTCAGTTTGTAAACAAGAAGTTTCGCCTTTTTCTTTTCTTAACTGTATATTTAATTGCCTTATTCTTTTTATTTTCTCTTGTAACACCAGTTCCAATTGTCCTGCTTTTTCTTCTAACGCAGTGTGTTGAGAGTCCAGAGAACAAACCCCATACAAGTCATCGTATTCATATGCTAAGTTGCTTAGTTTGTCCTTAGTCTTACACAATTCGCCCTGTAAATTACCTTTTTCGTCCTTTAGTCTTGTATTTTCATCGCGTAACTCTTGGTGTTCACGGAAAAGAATTTCCTCCCTATGCTTTAACTGACCTTTTACTTTCGCTTTTAATTCTACAACTTCTTTTTCTAAACCCTGCTTTTCTCGAGTTAATTTATTTAATTGATTATTTAATCCTTCCGTGTGCTTAGATGTAGCGTCTACAATTGTAATTCTTTCATAGCATAACTCTCTTATCTTATTCTCTAATTCTCTAATTCCCTAATTTTACTATCTCTACCACTTAACCCTTTTTTAGTATTATCTAACTGTTGTTTTACGCTTTCTAACTCTTGCTCTTTTTCAGCAAATTTATTTCTCTCAACCTCTATTTTCTTAATCGTCTTGCATGAAAGTGCGAGTATCAAAGTAGATAGTATAGATAAACTCAAGTCAACAGGAAGAGCTACATTAAAGACTACAATTGGAGATAAGAATGCAACATAAGGAGCAACAGCAAGTGTCCCAGACGCAAGCAATGTAAGAGCGGCAAAAGTACCAGCTATAAGATATGGTGCATTGGTTTTACTATACAAATCCCTTACCCTCACAACTAATAACGATTATAATAGCATGGATATCAAAGGAAGTAAAGCTATAAAATCAGTATAAGTCTATATTCACTATGTATTTCCCGTCTTCAGTTTCAAGCTCAGACTGCATCCACTCTATCATTTCCACATTGCAAACTGCTTGTAGGTCATTCTGCGCGGATTGATTCAATTTGTCCTCCCGTAGATCTGCTTTTATCACTAATTTCTTTATCAAATGCTTAACTGATACATTGTTATCTGCTTTCATCTTTCTGATAATGTTTAATATTTGCACGCAATTGTCTCCCATTTCCTCTGAATATTTATCGTAGATAAGCTCTTCTTTGCTCGGCCAATTACTTTGATTGTGTACAGAATTATAACTATACAACTGGTGGTATATCTCTTCTGTAATGTAAGGCAAAAAAGGTGCAAATAACCGCAAAATGGTATTTAGCACATATGCTAAACTTTGTTTCGCACTTGAATCATTTCCGTACGCACGTTTCTTTACTAGTTCCAAATAATTATCACAAAAATCCTTCCAGAAAAACTCCTCTACTGCCTCCAAAGCTTCACAGTATTCAAACTGTAATAGGTTATTTGTTGCTCTTTCTATAACTTTGTATAACTTAGACAATATCCACTTATCCATTGTCTCGTGAGCAGAATTTATGCTCATTACTTGATGCTTTTCCATGAACATGGAAACAAACTTGCTAGCGTTCCAAAGTTTTGTAACTAGGCGCTTGCCAATTTTGAATATATTTTCAGAGTAGACTGTATCAACTCCCAGCCTTGAGTTCGCTGCCCAATAGCGTACTACATCAGCTCCATAAGTTTCAAGTATTACATGAGGAGTGATGATGTTACCTTTTGATTTACTCATCTTTTTCTTATCATCGGCTAAACACCAACCGCTGATCATAATGTTTTTCCAAGGTAAAGAATCTGCATGATAATGTGCTTTCAAAACCGTATAAAAAGCCCAAGTTCTTATTATCTCATGGCTCTGGCTGCGCAGATCTGCAGGAAATATTGTATTATAGCGATGATTTGGTAAGCTAAACTCATTGTTTACTGCCAGTGCACTTAGTTGAGGAGCAATTGAACTTGTAGCCCAGGTATCCATTACATCTTGATCTGGGATAACCTCTTCTTTGCTATACCCTTTTGGCAAATCTTTGAGTGGATCAATAGGTAGAGCCTTTATCTCAGCTAGAATAATTTTACCTTCTTCTCCCTTGCGTTTGGAATACCATGCTGGAAATGGCACACCAAAATAGCGCTGTCTTGAGATGCACCAGTCCCAATTTAGCCCTTCTATCCATATTTCCATGCGTTTACGCATATTGCTTGGATGCCAATTGCATTCTTTTACTTTATCTAATATTTGAGCTTTTTGCTCTAATGTCTTGATAAACCATTGATAAGTAGGCAATATTTCAAGTGGTGCACCAGATCTTTCTGCACACTTGACAGAATGAGAAATGTTAGTGCTTTCTATTAGTAACTCCTTCTCAGCTAGGATTTCGATCATCCTCTTTCTTGCTGCTGTAACCCTTAGTCCATTTATTTTATTTAGTATATCGTCTGTCATCCGAGTAGCTGACACTGGGATCCATTCTTCTTTTTTCTGACCATACGCTGACATGATATCTTCCTCTGTCATCGCTGGCATTGGCTCTTTTTCCTGGATTCCAGTGTCAAGCACTGGAATGACATCATAAAGGCTTATTCTCCCATTCTGATCGATGATAATTTTCATCGGTAGATTATGCTTTTGCTGCCAATATATGTCGAGCTCATCACCGAATGTACAGCACATAACAAGCCCAGTGCCTTTATCTATTTTAACCTTATCATCAGCTATTATTGGAACTTTTATCTCTGTGATCGGCACCACGGCTGTTTTGCCAATCAGATGGGTGTAGCGCGCATCCTCTGGATGACAAAAAACTGCAACGCATGCGGGAAGTAACTCAGGTCGCGTAGTTGCAATATTGATCTGCTCATTTTCTTCAGTAGAGAAAACTATCGTGTTTAAGGATGACTCAAAAACTTTATCTTCTATTTCTGCTTGCGCAATTGCAGTTTTATCAACAGGATCCCAAAGGATGGGCTGCATTTTTCTATATGCATATCCCTTATTATATAGATCGATGAATGACATTTGTGAAAGCGTCACAGTTTCCTTGCTGATCGTGTGATATTCCAAACTCCAGTCATAACTAATGCCGACAGATTTAAATAGTTCCTTGAATTCTTGCTTTGATTTCTCAATAACTTCATGGCACATCTCTATAAATTTTTCTCTGCCAACTTCTTTTGCACGTGTTTTATAGGTTTGTTCAACCAATCTTTCAGTGGGAAGCCCGTTATCATCAAACCCAATCGGATAGAAAACATCTTTTCCCAGCATGCGCTGAAACCTTGCAATAAAGTCTGTATGGCAATAGCTGAATATATGGCCGATATGCAATTTACCCGATATTGTTGGTGGAGGTGTGTCTATAGTGAAAGTGTTATCCTTTTCACCATTCCATTTATAAACTTTGCTGCCTTCCCATAATATGTTGTATTTGTCTTCAATTTCTTTAAAGCCGTATTTTTCTTTCAACATAAATATTTCTCAATTTTAAACTTCAAGCTAGCAACGTCATACCGCCGCGGTATCTCTTAGCCGCTAACACATAGCGGAATGACGAATTACTTAACCGTCATTCCGCCACAAACCGTCATACCGTGATTCATTCGCGGTATCTCTTAGCCGCTAACAAGCAGCGGGATGACGATTGTCGGTAAACCTAAATTACTTTAGCTATAGCACAATTAAGCAAATACGGCTACGCCAAAATTTTACAAAAATAACACACTATGGAAAATATTATTCGACAGTAAGTTTTAAAGGCATCATACTATCTAAATATTACTTATATTGAGGTTTGTTATGTTAGCAGAAGCAAAGGTTGTTAAAGATGAAATAGAACTTTTTGTAAAGGGAAATAAAAAGATTATTTTAAAAGCCTACAGAATTTTTTGTGTGGGCTTCAATATTAAGAGTAGTAACAACGACACCAAAGAACTATTTGTTTCTGGTTCTTATAAAGAAGAAGGTAGATACATTATAGAGTCAGTTATAGCCGAAGGAATATCTTTTACTTCTTTTGAAGAAATGAAAGAACAGCTTGGTATTAATGAGCAATCTAGTATAGGAACCATATGTGAGTATTCCGTAGAAGAATTTACTGATCTGCCTAAGGTGTCCAAGAAAGAAGCTGAGAAGAAAAATGGAAAGTTACAAGCTAAATTGAATACACCAAAGAAGAAAAGACGAAACTCAGAAATTAAAATAAAAACACTAAATGCTCAAATTGAAGAACAGAAGCAGCAAGTTGATGATTCATTTTAGTTAAAGTAGAAGAATTAGAAGCTGCAAATAAGAAAGCTGAGGACGAAAAAACAAAATTACAAACTGAATTCAATGCAGTTGAGCAGGAAAAACAAAACTTAGAAAATGAAATAAAACAAAAAGTAGATCAGTTTAATCGGCTAAAGGCAGACTTAAAAGATAAAAATTCCGAAGTAGAAAAATTAAATAAAGACTTGGCAGCTAAAAACACTAAAGCTACAAAGTTACGGACAGATTTGGCAAAATTGAAAACTAAAACAAAAGAATTAGAAAATGCAAAGAAAGAAGTTGAGAAGGATAAAGCAGAACTAGAAGCTAAAAACAAAACAACTGAGCAACCAAAACAAAGCAATGGAGCGAAGTACACCGCTACTGTTGGTATGGGTCTTGCTGCTGGACTGATAGCATTTACTGCACTTGAACGTACAGTGAGGTTAGAGATGTTAGTAATGATTGGTATAGCAGTAGCATCTGTACTCGTAGCTGGTGGTATTACATATGCAGCATTACCTAGTACTCAAGTGGATGAAACACAAGCAAAAAATGTTGCTGGAGGAAAAGCGAAATAAATCACATCATACCGTGGCGGTATGATGTGGGAGCTATAACTTAAGAAATACGGCAATTTTAATGTATTTTGTTGACACATTAAACTTATTGTATTACAATTTTTAATATTGGGGAAAAACAATCAAAGGTTTTAGAAAGCTACTTAATCAGATTAGGCTTACATGGATTAGCTTAATATCTAAAATAAAAAGCTTCTTTTCAAGTACATCGTTAGAGAACGATCATATAGAAGAAACAGTAGAGAGAAATAAAAATGAAATTAATTTAGAAGATGAACAAGAAGTATGGTATGACGCTTTAACAGAGCTAGATGAAGAGGAATACTTTGATGCTGTTGAGAACTTGAATGATAGCGAGAGAAAAGAGTGCAAGTACTATAGCTTACAAGATAGCTTGCAGGAAAAAACCGAATTTGATCATACTCTTACACTTGCCTTTGAAATCGAAAGACCACATGACCTCAGTAAATTTAAGTTATGTGAACTTAAGCAAAATGGTGATAAATATACATTCATTCTGGAAGATAACGGAAAAAATCGCATAGAATTACATTCTAAATACCTTAATATGTATTTTCCTAAGTACTTTGAGAAACATAGTAAAAAAGGGATGTATACTGAACTTTTTTCTGAAAAAGAAAATGGAATTAGTAATGATATTATAATCCCACTTCAAGTTCCAAAAGAGGTATCCATACTTACTGAAAAGTTAGGTTATATAAATCCTAGAAAGTTCATACAATCCGAAATACCAGATTTTCCGATGGATGTGTACCTCAGAGATTGCAAAGACCATGTAAATTTTTACCTCAATTCAAACAATACTATATCCCTTTCTATGACATCAATGAAAGCAAAATCAGCAGCTAAGTTATCAGGCACTCCAACAGAAACAAATTGGCTGGTAAAGGATGTTCTAGTGAGAAAAGAGTTTGCTAACACTGTTTATGAGCAACCTGAAGTTACTGAGCCTTTTGAAGTAGTAGATGTGGAGAATTTAAGCCAAAAACCTGTTAAAACCTTCTAGGCATTCACTTCCAATACTTTTTTACCAATCACCGCGGAAGTTTCTGCAATTATCACATACCATAATAAAAAAAGTCAACTCTATAGCTAACCCAAGAAAGGTTTCCTTACGTCATACCGCCGCGGTCCTAACTAGTAGCGGAATGACGGTTTTTCAAATTGTCGTAAGTCAGTTTAGCTATATATGTTTAGGTTGTAAAATCCCAAAAAGCAGCCAGAATAGAATAAGCAAACATTTACGAATTGAATTTAGTGCAAACAAGGGTGTTGATATCAACCATACTCTGCAGAATCGCAATATGGTATGACTACATGCTCTTTATTGATTTGATTAACATAATCAGCAGAGAGTTTTGTTTTGCAAAAGATGTCTACAGTAACATACTGCAATTATTTGGAATTGTAGGGCTAGGCGCAATTGTAAGGCCACTTGGTGCATTCATATTTGGTCACGTTGGTGACAGGTATGGAAGAAGGACGGCATTAACAATTACTATCTTGCTAATATCGATACCATCAAGTCTTATTGCATTTATTCCAAGTCACAATCAAGTAGCTACTATATTGCTTCTTGCAATCCATATAACACAAGGAATTGCACTTGGTGGTGAACAAGGAAGTTCTGTTTATCTTATAGAGCATTTATCCAGTAGGAAAGAAAACTTAGGGATGTATTTTGGAATAATGGGTTTTGGCCGCTCCATTGGTATCTTGCTTTCTGCGGTGATAGTAATTATCTGCAAAAAAACTACTGATTTTTGTACCTGGGGTTGGAGATTGCCATTTATTTTCTCAGCTATTTTAGGATTAATTAGCGCGTATAGCATATACACATTGGGAGAAACTCCAGCATATGAAAAAAATCGAAAACAAAGAAATTTACCTGATTTGCCAATAATAGAGCTTATAAAGCGCCATAAGAGAGCTCTTATACTTGCTATTTTAATATCTGTACCTGTTAATGTTGCTGTTGGATTTACCATATTTCTTCGAACACTCGCAAAGGAAATAGCATCAGTGGATGTGTATGTAACAACATATATCAACGAAATTGTGCTCATTATAACCAGTATATTAATGCCGATATCTTCAATAGCGTTCGGAATGTTGGCTGATAAAGTTGGAAAAGAGCGCACTGCAATCTTATTTATAGTAATTACAATGGTACTGTGTTGTCCTACTTTATCTATTGCATATTACTACAAAAATTACCTTATAATTATGCTTAGTGTAATGGCTCTTTCTATAATAGAAAGAGGTATAGTTCCCATAGGAATAGTTGCATCTGAACTCTTTCCCACCAATGTTAGATTTAGTGGTGTGAGCTTATCACGCAACATCTCTTATGCGTTACATGGAGGATTTACTCCTATGGTTTGTATTTGGTTGACTGTAACATTTCCTCAAATAAACCTTGCTGCTGGGCTTTATATAGTCTTCTGCTTGTTGATCAGTGTGGTAGCAATATTGCAAATAAAACCGCAAGATAAAAAATGTGATTGGTCTTAGTTTTCTCTTATGTGATTTGATAGTGATCTCCACCGGGAAAGGGTTTCATCCGAGTAGCTGACACCCTGACAACCGTCATACCGCAGCGGGATCTAGAGATACCGCTGCGGTATGACGTAGGACTGCTGTCATTCCAGTCTGGAATCCAGAGAAAAGGATGATGTCATTCCAGTGCTTGACACTGGAATCCAGCCTTTATTATGCAGCCACTTGGTTAAAATTAAGTCTTCTGGATCCCAGTGTCTGGGCACTGGGATGACAAAGGAGGGCAGTGTCAGCTACTCGGATGACACCCTGCTGGTGGACAATGTTTGTATAGTTGTGCGTCACGCGCTGGAATGACGAATTACTTAACCGCCATACCGTCACGGTATCTCCTAGCATAGATCCCGCTGCGGGATGACGATTTTGTATCGGAAAACAAGTAGCATGACGATTTATCAAATGTTCCTTAGTTTCTCAAAAAAATCCTTTAACAAAAAAGAGCATTCTGTTTCTAATATCCCACCATAAACTTCAGGTATATGGCTGCAAAATTGAAATATCTTAGCACCATTTTCAATTCCTCCACCTTTTGGATTATAAGCTCCAAAGTACAATCGTTTAATCCTGGCAAAGGAAATGGCTTGAGCACACATCGGACATGGTTCTAATGTTACGTATATGTCAGAATCATAAAGTGTTGAAGTTGAGAGCAACTCACATGCCTGCTTGATCGCTAACATCTCTGCATGTGCAGTTGGATCATTGGATATATTGTGTGCAGAAGAAACAACATTACTTCCACTAACTATTACAGCACCTATGGGAACCTCATCATTTTTCTGAGCAAGTTTAGCTTGCTCTATGGCAAGCTCCATACATTGATACTTGAACACTTTCCTTTGCTAATCTTCTTTTTTAAATTTTATTAACTGCTGCCTTAATAAATGATACAAAAAGAGGATGAGGAGAAAACGGCTTTGATTGAAATTCTGGATGAAACTGCACACCAATAAACCACGGATGACTTTCTAACTCCACTGCCTCTACACATGTTCCATCTTCTGATATGCCACTGCATAGCAGCCCATTTTTTTCCAAATCATCTTTATAATCTGAATTGATTATGTATCTATGCCTGTGTCTTTCTGAAATAGTGGTGTTACTATATGCATCCATCATTTTAGAGCTTGCATTTATATTACATTTGTATGCTCCAAGTCTCATGGTTCCACCAAGATCGTCATCTTGATCGCCAGCTAATTTAACGATTGGATGTTTACAGTTATAAAATTCTTCAGAGTGTGCATCTTCAAGCTTAACAACATTACGAGTAAACTCAATAATTGCAAGCTGCATACCAAGGCAAATTCCGAAAAATGGGATATTATTTGTACGGGCATAATTTATTGCTAATATTTTACCCTCTACTCCGTCATCACCAAACCCCCCTGGGACAAGAATTGCATGAGAATTCTGTAACTTCTCCCCTATAAGCTTTTCATTTATAGGTTTTTCTTTCTTCTCTCTTGAGTTAACCCAATTTATCCTTATTTTGACTTTATTACTAATCGCACCATGATTTAATGCTTCAACCAGTGATTTATACGCATCAGGGAATTCGGTGTATTTTCCCACTATAGACACAGTAACTTCCTGTGTTGGGTGCCTTATGGAATGCACTATTTGATCCCATTCAATCAAGCTTGGTTTTGACTCACTTAAATGAAAGTGCTCCAAGATTTGCGTGTCAAGCCCACATTGGCTATACAACACCGGCAACTCATATATATGACTCACATCAGGAGCAGGTATCACATTGGACAAAGAAACATTACAAAGCTTGGCTATTTTTTCTCTCTGATTATCGAAAATTTCTTTCTCACTGCGGCATAATATAATATTTGGTTGTAACCCCGCGGAATTTAACTCTCGAACTGAATGCTGAGTTGGTTTTGTCTTTAATTCTTGCGCTGCGGTAAGATATGGTATTAAAGTTAAGTGAATAAGGATAACTCTTTGTTTTCCTAATGTGTAGTTAACTTGGCGTATAGCCTCCAAAAATGGTTGGCTTTCAATATCACCTACAGTTCCGCCTATTTCACATATTACAAAATCCAAACCTTCCGTACCATTAAAAATGAACGATTTGATTAAATCTGTCACATGAGGAATGATTTGCACAGTTTTGCCCAGATAATCACCACACCTCTCTTTCTTCAACAACTCATGATATATCTTACCAGTTGTTATATTGTCATCTTTTGTTGCTTTAATTCCAGTAAAACGCTCATAATGCCCAAGATCCAAATCAGTTTCAGCACCATCCTCGGTAACAAATACCTCTCCGTGCTGAGTTGGGTTCATTGTCCCAGGATCAATGTTGAGATACGGGTCAAGTTTTCTGATACGGATCTTAAAACCATAAGCTTGAAGAAGCGCACCAACGCTTGAAGCAACTAAGCCTTTACCAAGCGACGATACAACTCCACCTGTGACAAAGATAAATTTAGCTTCCTTCATTAATTTTCAAATGGAACAGAAGTAGGTTCACTTTCTTGCTTTTTTTCTAATATAATTTTCTCTGCAATCGATTTTTTATGTACGTCTTTTGAATATAATCCTGACAATAGCAATGTGTTTATAATAAACAATCCAGCAACAATAGCCGTTATTCTACTGAGCGGGTTTTCAGAAAATTTCACTGGAATCATCGAATTGACTCCCTGTTGTACATTACTAAAACCACTTAACGAACTACTCCCAGGCGGCTGCAAGAGCACTAAAATTACTAACACAACAACCAATATTATTTGAAATATACTTAATACCGCTACTGACATTATAGATAGGGCTGAAAATAAAAATCTTAGCAGTACAAAGCACGTAAGTCAAGAACATCTGTCACCCAAGTAGCTTGAAATCTAAGTATGTATTTACTTCCTACCTTATTTTGATTAACATATGCATAAGACTTTGGGCTTAATATGTATCACATTTTAAAATACAAAGATTATAAACCAAAAATAGACGAAAGTGCTTTCATCGCAGGTGGTTCGCATATCATAGGCAAGGTTGAAATAGGAAGAAATGCGAGCATCTGGTTTAATTGTGTGGTCAGAGGGGACGTTGGATCAATAAAAATAGGTAATGAAACAAATATTCAAGATGGAACGGTAATTCATGTGGATAGAAACCCAGGTGGTGACACAATTATTGGCAGCATGGTAACAGTGGGACATTTTTGTATGTTGCACGCATGCACGGTGCATGATAAAGCGTTTATTGGTATGGGCTCTACCGTGATGGACCATGCAGTTGTGGAGTCTGAAGCTATGGTGGCTGCTGGCTCACTAGTGACACATGGAAAAGTAATAAAAAGTGGGGAAATATGGGCTGGTAGGCCAGCAAAATTCTTCAAAAAAATGTCAAATGAAGAAATTAAACATATTACACAATCAGCACAAAATTATATTATGCTAATGAAAGAATATAAAAATTAAAGTTCGCGTGAGGCTAATTTATACTACCAACCCTATTGAGGAACTGCATAGACAGATTAGAAAATTCACTAAAACTAAGTACTAGCTTGTACAAACAGGTATATTGTGCTATAAAAAAGGCAGAGCAAAATTGGCCTATCCTAATTGGGCCTTAACTATATCTCAACTTGATATTTTCTTTCCTGGTAGATTGAAAATTTAGTTGAGTTAAAAATGCGGTTTGACACACTTTTTTGAATATTCCCCTTTTATATTCTTGATACTGTTCAGAAGCACGGCTAATGCGCAAATATTGAGCAAAAGTGGTGTCATGAAAGTAGCTGACGCTGGAATCTAGCTTTTATTATTTGGTTGAAATTAAGTCTTCTGGATCCCAGTGTCACGCACTGGGATGACAGGAGAAGGAGGCTACTTTCATGACACCATTCTTTTTTCTGGATCCAAGTAGTCAGGGCATTGGGATGACACCATTTGTTGTAAACTCACTTTTGCTCTATGATTATCTTTTTAGATCACCTTGTCTACCTTATTCTTTCACTCCGCTGAACGGATACCCTTATTGCCTGTTTTTACAATTTTGAATTGATTCCTTAGGTTATGCAAGAGGTCTATTGAGCAAATCCAATAATATCCTTGATTTCTTTTACATTATGGGTTGCAATTTCTGCTGCTTTCTTTGTACCTTTTTTTAATATTTCATGTAAATGGAATTGGTCTTTGAAAAGATCATTCATTCTCTCACGTATGGGTGATATAACACTGACAATTAAATCAGCTAACTCTTTTTTGAAGTGCTTCATGTCATGTTTGTTCACTTCTTCACATACTTCTTCCACATTTACATTACTAAGCACTGAATAAATGTTTATCAAATTGCTTATTTCTGGTCGGCACTCTAAAGTAGCAAAGCCTAGAATTGAATCTGTTTTTGCTTTTTCTATTTTTTTAACAATTAAGTCATCTGCATCATCAAGGTTAATGCACGAATGTTCTGAAGGGTCAGATTTACTCATCTTGCTTGTACCATCTCTTAAGCTCATTATTCTTGATGTGCAATCCAAAGTTAAGATTTCAGGTACGATGAAATAATCCAGTTTATAATGATTGTTAAAAGCTGATGCAATATCACGTGCAAGCTCCAAATGCTGTTTTTGATCATCACCAACAGGAACGTATTTAGTTTGATACAATAATATATCTGCAGCCATAAGTACTGGATAACTATATAATCCAAGAGAGGCTTTTTGTTTATCGCCGCCAGCTTTATCTTTAAATTGAGTCATGCGACTGAGCCAACCAATTGGTGTATAGCACCCAAGCAGCCAGCCCAGTTCTGCATGACCACTAACTGTGGACTGATTAAAAATAATGGACTTTTCTGGATCTATTCCACATGCAATATAAGCTGCTGCTGTTTTGAAAATATTACTTTTTAATTCACTTGCGGGAAGCTTATTTGCTGTGATTGCATGTAGGTCGACAATACAAAAAAGAGATTTGTATTTATCCTGTAAGTCTACCCACTGTTTGATTGCACCAAGATAATTACCTAAATGTAGTACGCCACTTGGCTGGATACCTGAAAAGACAATACTTGTCATTATACATTTACCTCATGCTAATCGCTTCCACAATCAGCAGATTTCTTAGAAAGAATAACCATTGCAGGACGGAGCAACCTATTTTTGATAGTATAACCAGTTTGTAGTACTTCTACAATGGTGCCAGGCTCTTTTTCATTGTCTTCTCTTTCCACAACAGCTTGGTGTAAATTACTATCAAAAAGCTCACCAAGTGGATCTACTTCCTCTATTCCATGTTTTTTTAGATCATTTATAATTTTTTGATAAGCTACTTTAATCCCCTCATGAACAGGATCACCATCTTTCAAGTTTTCCATTACTTTTTTTAAATTGTCGCACGAGTCGATCATATCACGTGCAAATTTTGTGACTGCATAGTCACTTGCATCGTTAATTTGCTTTTGCATTATACGTTTGACGTTTTCATTATCTGCAACAGCACGGCGTAAATGATCTTCAAGCTGAGCTGCACGTTCTTTTAATGTATTGAGATCTTCATTTAAATCATCAGTTTGCTTATGGTTATCACTTTGTTGGTCGTCACCTTTCTGCCTACTTACCATATCAGCAAACTTCTTCTTTTTCTCTTTACTGCTATCTGACATATTATTACCCTTAAGAATCTAATAAATATATAGCAATTAATTCGAAAATATCAAGCGCCAGCTACATTCGTCTTTCTATGCTCGCATTTAAAAAGTCAATTAAAGTAGTTTTATAAAAAGAATCAGAAAAAGTACTAATATCATTTTGTGCCATATTAATGTAGTGTCTAGCTTTTTCCATAGAAAGCTGAATGGCATTATGGTGATTAATATAGTGTAATGCTTGGTCAAAATTGTGTCTAGCTGAAGAAAAGCATTTTTCCCAGAATTTTTGCTCTGCTGGACTGCCCTTTTCGTATGCTATAATAGCAGGTAAGGTGACTTTACCTTCGAAAAAGTCCTTTCCGACTTGTTTTCCAGAAGTGCCTTGATTAGCAGTATAATCGAGCATATCATCAACTATTTGAAATGCCATACCAAAATTAAAACCAAAATTCTTTAGCCTCTCTGTTTCGTCATTTGTTGCACCAGATACTGTAGATGCAGCTTCACAGCATGCAGAAAATAAAGATGCTGTCTTTTCTCCAATGATATCAAAATAATTTTCCCTGACTGTGTGGGGGTCAAAACGTGTTGTCATCTGCTTTATTTCACCCTTCACAAGTAAATGCGACGCTTTAGATAAAATAGAGAGAATATTTAAATTTCCACACTCTATAAGCCATCTAAATGCTAGAGTCAACAATAGATCACCAACTAAAATGCTTGATTTATTCCCCCAAATCTTATTCGCTGTTTTAACTCCATGACGTGCCTTACTTTCATCGAGCACATCATCATGAAGTAAAGTAGCATTGTGTATAAACTCTACCGATGCAGCAACATTGATCCTATCCTCCCCAGAATAGTTTAGCATTTTACATATAATAAAAAATAGTTTAGGCCTTATTTTTTTTCCACCTGAACTAACAAGATGAGATATAATATCAGTAGCAAGCTTAGCACCTTCATCATTGACATTTTTGAAGATAAAGTCCTTCATAGCTGATAAATCAGAAGATACGACATCGTCTAATTTACCATTATTTGTTAAATCAGTATTTAGCATTTTAAAGAGACTTATGCTCCTTGTCCCTGTGCTTTCTCGTTCTCTACTTTCTTCTTTTCTGTTTTCTTTGGTTCTGTTTCTAAAGTTACTATGCCTTTTTTAATGAACCATAGTACTCTTTCAGTTGCTTGCGCGCCTACGCTTAGCCAATGTTTTAATCTATCAGCCTTCACCACAACACGATTTTTATTGTCTTTTGGTAACATTGGATCATATTGTCCTATTTTCTCAATAAAACGCCCATCTCTTGGTGCTCGTGAATCAGCTACAACTATCCTATAAAAAGGGCGTTTCTTTGCGCCAAACCTTGCCAACCTTATTTTAACTGCCATGTTAACCTTTATTCATATATTAGCCACAATTTTATACAATGAGCCGTTTTAAGTCAAATGAATTATACAACTTTTGCACCTTATAATATAATTACCAATAATGTAGGGTGTGCCAGGCGCATAACTGCACGAACATTCATTTTTGAAGACAACAAATGGTGTCATGCAAGTAGCTGACACTGGAATCCAGCCTTTTTTTAATCATTAAAACGTTGTATTTTAACATAAAACGGCTACTTTTATGCTTACCAACTTAATAAAATTTCTGGATCCCAGTGTCTGGGCACTGGGATGACATCCTTTCTAGTGAAGATTGCTCTCAAATCGCAATGTTCGTACAGTTGTGTGTCTGGGCACTGGATGCGTTTGAAGCAACTTATAAGATTTTTGATTATATATCATTAAGTATAGCGTGATTAACTTCGACTTTATACTTTGATTCCAGATAGCTAATTAATTGCTCTTTTAGCGATATCATCACACGTTTTCCATTGTCAAGCGTGTTTAATTTACCATTTGATGAATGCATTTCTTTTAGAACACCTATTATAATTTCATTATTGTATTGAATAGGGTCTGTCACTGAACCAGTTGTTTTCATATTGAAAATCTCTTCTACAAAAGAAAAGGGGTGGTTTTGTTCATTGCGGTGCATCTGCTGACCTTTAACTAATTCCACACCTTGAATTTCTTCCAAATCTGTTTTTTCTCCTAGTTGAACTGCAACCTCTTGCCCAATTTTAAACATTCTTTCTTTTATAAACTCACTACGCCAAAGCTCTACCGCTAGTGCCCTACCTTCTTCAAAACTTTGCAATTTGGGTGAAACGATATCAATGATTTTTATACTAACAACAGCGTCCCCAACGCCCTTGAAATAACCTTTCTGATCCTTTTCTCGCGAAAAAATGAAAGAAATCAAATCACTAGAATCTCCTACGTTATTACCGCTTTGATCTTTTCCACTCGCATCTACTGGACCAATAGTTTGTATAGGTAAATTATATTCACTCAATATTTCTTCAATTGCTGAACCATTGTATATCTTATAGTTCACTTGGTTTATGAAATCATTGACTCTTTCAAAAGACTTTTGGTTAGTTAGAACTGACTTTATGTCTTTTTTTAAATCAACTAAGTCTTCATCAGAGATTTGATGCGCACTTTCCACTTTTATTATGTGCCAACCAAAACTGCTTGCTAAAACTTCACTTACTTCACCTACTTTAAGAGCAAACACCTTTTCTCTCACGTCTTCTGGTAAAAAATCCTTAGTTATATTATTTACTCTAGTTTCCTCAAGTTTTGCTTTGCCGAACTCTCCTACTATCTGTTCAAAGCTTGTTTTACCCTCCTCAAATGCTCTTCTTGCTGTCTCAGCTTCTTTTTTGGTAGAAAATATCACATTGAATACATCTCTTTGATCTTTAAGTTCCTGTTGTTCTATTATACCATCAACTTCTTCGTCTAAGATCTTGATTTGATCTTCAAAATACTTTTGGCCTAGGGAAATATATTGCGCAGTTCGATACTCAGGATAATAAAAATGGGATTTATTTCTTTCGTACAAATCAAGTAAGGCTTGATCATCTGGTCCAGGAATGTTTGTAACTGCATCTTCAGTTATTTTAACAATATCAACCACTCTAGTTTGGTAGCGACTTTTGTATATCTGCTCATCAACTCTCTCGCCAAAAGTTACCGGATAATTATCTTTAAATAACGAAGTCATGAACATCATTGCAGGCAGAACTTTCTCTAGCTTTGCTATATACTCTTTCTCTGTCATATGCAGGTCATTTAGCGTTTCATGGAATTTACTTTTGTCAAATTCGCCTTTATCATTTTGAAAGTATTTGGTATTTTTAATATGGTTTTTTATAGACTCTTCTCCAACTGTCAACCCAAGCTCACTAATTAGGTTAAACAATAGTTTTTGCTCTATAAGTGCGTTAAGCAAATCATATTTCAGCTTTTTTACTTGTTCTCTACTCGCATCAGATCCAGAAATTCGCCTTTCATAATTTTGATATAGTGATTTATACTCATCTGACGTTATAACTTCTTTTCCAACCCTAACTACCTCTTCTTTTTCATCATCACCTGATAAAAGGTTGCCAATTCCCATGAAGACTAACAAGCAAGCTAAAAGGACAACGGTTACTTTAGTGAAAAAATTTTTAACATTCATTTTAAACTCAGTTAATTAATGGTTAATTATAGAATAGTGATAATTTAATTCTTGTAAACCTGTTGCTTTATTAGCTAATATATATAATATTACAATATATTAACTTAAAATTTAACTCTTTTCTTAAATAGAAACATATGTTTGACTGAGTTATACTATACCTTAAGAAGGGAAAATATTTTTTTGAATCGTTTGAAATATGCTTAAACGTAAGCGCATCTAATTAACTTAAGAGGTGGAAAGTGACAAACAAAAAGTCATTGAATGACAAAATTAATGCTTTTTTAGTTTTAATAGCTTATATTTTAGCTCTGTATAACAGTAAGGGATACTTTAAATGGGAGATGCTTTTTTGATGTCAATGGAACCTTCTAAGGGCAATAACGATAGAAATAAACAGTTTCTAATGCAAATAGCTGCTTGGTTAGTAGACAACACTGGTTTAACTTTTAATCAAATAGCACAATGCTGTAGGTTGGCCCTTGAAGAAGTACAAGACATAGCTGATGAGGAAATAGAAGTTGAAAAATATAACCCTATTATTTCTGGAGTAATTACTGAAAAAGAAATCGATGATTGCAAAAAAAATTCAAACCGTGTACCAAATTTGATTATAAAAAATATAAAAAAAAGGAGTAAAGCGATTGGTAGCATTTTTGGCTTTACCTCTACGGCAAGGCGTAGAGATAAACCTGATGCGATTTATTATTTAGTAAAAAAATTTCCTATCTTAGACAATAACGTTATAGCTAAATTAATTAGTATAACAAATTACACAGTTGAGCAGGTAAGAGATGGATCTCATCATAACATGCAAAATATAAAACCCCAAGATCCTGTACTACTTGGCTTATGTAGTCAAGAAAATTTAGAAGCAGAAGTGGAAAAAGCAAAAGTAGAAGAAGAGAAGCAAGAAAGGTTAAAAAATATAAAGAATAGCTATTGAAAATCCTTAAATTTTTGTGCTTTGTTAACATTAAATTAACTTGACTTGCTAGTATTTATTAGCATAATATAAGTAAAGTACGGGGTTTAATGATAATTAAGCTTAATACGCACTAAAACTAGTTCAGCCTAATTTATTATCTTATAGTCACATTTTAGGTTAGTAAGCATCAATTAAAATTTTTGGAGGATTATGACAACAATCAATGAAGATGTTTTGGCAAAAGGAAAGGTTACAGCTCAACCTGAAAAAAGTGAGCAAATTCACAATAACGACACAGTAAAACAGATGGTCAATGAAGGTACTGAGAAAAACAGAAAAACATTAGATCTGAGCGAATTAAAAGAGAAAACAGCAGAAGAATTGTTAGAGTTAGCTGAAGAAAGAAAAATTTCAACTAACGGTAAAAGCAATGGTAGAATGCTAAAGCAGGAAATGATATTCAGTTTAATGAAGAAAATGAGCAAAGAAGGAGGCATAACCACAGGGAGTGGAATAGTGGAAATATTGCCTGATGGTTTCGGTTTCTTACGCTCAGCAAGTGCAAATTATGCTCCAAGTACCGATGATGTTTATATTTCTAACGGGCAAATAAAGAAGTTTAATTTACGTACAGGAGATATGGCATGTGGAGAAATAAGGCCACCTGGTGATAAAGAAAGATATTTTACTTTAACTAAGGTTCAAAGTATAAACTCTACTGAAGTCAGTGAATTAAGAAAGTACGTCCATTTTGATAATTTGCTTCCTCTTTATCCTGAGGAAAGCATAGTACTTGAGTGTAATAGTGGTGATGATAAAAAAGGTTTAAGCATGCGTGCTATAGATATAGTAGCTCCTCTTGGAAAAGGGCAAAGAGCGTTAGTAGTTGCTCCACCTCGCACAGGAAAAACTGTATTGCTTCAGCAAATGGCTAACTCTATAGCTATAAATCACCCTGAAATAGAATTAATAGTGTTACTTATAGATGAAAGGCCTGAAGAAGTAACAGATATGATACGTTCTGTAAAAGGTGAGGTAGTAAGTTCTACGTTTGATGAGCCTGCTTACCGTCACGTACAGCTTGCTGAAATAGTAATAGAGAAAGCTAAAAGAATGGTTGAGCATAAAAAAGATGTGGTAATTCTACTTGACAATATTACTAGACTTGCACGTGCTTATAATGCTGTTATTCCTTCATCTGGAAAAGTTCTAACTGGCGGTGTAGATTCAAACGCACTGCAGAGACCAAAACGCTTTTTTGGAGCAGCTCGTAATATTGAGAATGGGGGTTCTTTAACTATAATCGCCACAGCTCTTATAGAAACTGGCTCAAAAATGGATGAAGTTATTTTTGAAGAGTTTAAAGGTACAGGAAATGCTGAGATCATACTTGATAGAAAACTTTCTGATAAACGTATATTTCCAGCTATTGATATTACAAAATCCGGAACAAGGAAGGAAGAGCTATTAGTTGATAAGGCTATACTAAATAAAATATGGGTGTTGCGTAGAATACTCAATCCTATGGGACCTGTTGAAGCAATGGAATTTTTACGTGACAAACTACTTTTAACAAAGAACAATGCTGACTTTTTTAACTCCATGAATCACTAAAAGTAAGCCAGTTATGATGGATATGCTGAGTAAAAAGTAAAACGCTCTTATAGCTAAAATAATTGTATCCGTTCAGGCAATGGCGAACTTAGGGAGCGTTAAATAAACTATACGCATCAAGTTAAGAAGCAAAGGTAAGAAAATTCAATGAACTTAACTCTAGTCTTTCTATATCTGTCTTTCACAGAAAATTGTGACCAGTTTGTGGCAAGTTTTTTCAGGAAAATTCTCAAATTATTAATTTTGCTGCTTAACGCTAAAAACAAGCAACCGTTCACGGATTGTGAGAATGAATAAAGAACTAAGCAGTCGTAACTTTTGGAAGGGATTTTGGCCATTGAGACGTGATGTCAAAAATATCGACAACATTCTTTCCACAAATCTTTCTCCACGTTCCTACCAGGTGAAAAAGCTGTTTTTACGATAGCCGTCTAATTTGCCGTTCTGCAAGGTTGTTGATTGACTTCAGGCTTTCGTAAAAACTTCCACACCATATCCTCGGCCTTAACATCTTAATGGCCATTCTCAAACCATTCTTGTCATTTCATGAAAAAACCCTTCTTTCGCATTAGTTGTGTAGCATCTTTTAATATTAACAAGGCCTATAATAGTGTAGCACTGTCTTACGTATTGCCAATCCAAATTCTACTTGCTGTAAAATAACACAATCTGCTACATCGCTGCTAATCTCAATCCCTCTATTTATTGGCCCTGGGTGCATAACAATCGCATCTGGTTTTGCGTATGATAGCTTTTGTGAATCAAGTCCATACAAATGAAAATATTCTTTCTCTGAAGAACTATTATTCATGCGCTCTTTCTGTAGCCTCAAAAGTATAATTACGTCAGCATCCTTTATACCCTCAATTAATGAATAATGGACTGAATCTACTTCAGAAAAATGCTTACAAATCAAAGTTGGTGGTGCGACCAAGCTTATTTTTGCTCCAAACATTTTTAGCAATCTTATATTTGATCTTGCAACTCTACTGTGCAGAATATCTCCACACATCACAACTTTGAGATCCTTTATTTGCTTTTTATGACTGCTAATTACAAGATAATCTGCAAGAGCTTGAGTTGGGTGTTCGCTGCTTCCATCGCCTGCATTGATCAGCGAGCAGTTAACATGCTTTACTAGTGTATTAATGATACCACTACTTTTATGCCTGATTATCATATAGTCAGGATTCATTACATTTAATGTTTTGATCATGTCTTTTAGATCTTCTCCCTTGTTAATAGAAGAAGATCTTATTGGCAAAGTTACAACATTTGCTCCAAGGCTTTTTGCTGCTATTTCAAAAGACGCAAGTGTACGCGTTGAATCTTCAAAGAATAAATTTATTACTGTCTTATTTTCCAAGATATGACTATTTGCAGCTTCTTTTTTAAGGTACTGGTTAGCCAACTTAGTTATATTTTCTACATCATCGACTGTAAGGTCTGAGATGTTTAACAAATTCCTTCTCTTGTGCATAGCTTCCTTTTTAACTACTTGAACCTATTCTACTTTCTTATTATTGTTTTTCAATAGACCTCTTGTGCAGCAATTGTTTTGTTGAAAGAACAGAAAAAGATAGTAAAGTCAAAATTAAGTTAGAAGGAAGAAAAAGCTCAGCAAGTTAAGAGTAAGGTACATTAGCATAAATCTTTCACCCCAGTGTTTAGTGGCACTGGGGATTACTTCCACTTACACTCGTCCGCTATCATAACAGCCTCAAGGAGGTGTTTTTCAAGTTCACTTAGAGGCAAATCACTTTGTAAATAATTCCCCCAAGACTTTAGTATATCGGAAGTTTCAACGCCTTCAATAATAGGGTATTCTTGGTTTTTTTTAGCGTATAGCTCTTGAGTCTGTTTGCTTACTAAAAATTCCAGCAAAGCTATAGCATTTTCTCTGTTTTTTGTGTTTTTTGCTACTGCTGCGCCGCTAACGTTCACCATTACGCCATGATCGTTACGATTAGGAAAAAAAACCCCTAGCTTGTCTATAACATTCTTTTTATTTTCTGATGAAAGAATTCTTGCAAAGTAATAACTATTTACTATTGCAACATCTCCTTCACCAGCAGCTACAGCATAAATTTGGTCAGTATCACCACCACTTGGTTTTCTTGCCATATTACTCACAATTCCACTTACCCATTCTTTCGTCTTTTCAAAACCATTATTTGCAATCATAAAAGCAATCAATGCCCGGTTATATGGACTTGTAGAAGAACGTACTAATACTTTTCCTTTCCATTTTTCATTTGCTAAATCTTCATAAGTACTTAAGTTTTTAGGATTTACTGACTCTTTATTATAAACCAATATTCTGGTTCTTTTTGTAAGGCCAAACCAATAATCTTCACTATCTCTAAATCTTGCAGGTATAACGCTTTTTAAAATCTCTGAATCCACTTGAGATAAAAGCCCTCTTTTTTTTGCCAAAATCAGGTTCACTACATCTGCAGTTAAAAGTAAGTCAGCTTCACCGCCATTTTCCATGCGTGAAAGTAGCTGAGAATAATCATCAATGATGTAACGTACTTTAATGTCTGTATTTTTTGTAAATTCATCAAATAAAGTACGTACTAATTCTTCTTTGCGCGATGAATAGACATTCACTACTTGTGCATTGTCAGTTCCGCTGTTTTTATACAAAAAAGTAATGACTATTAATACAACTGCTATTAAGGATGTGAATATAAAGGCTTTTTTCATATTGGATAAAAAACAACTTCTTTCAGTTAAAGGTACTCAAATAGCGCAATCTTAGCAAGTATAAAATTCGTTAGATAAGTCAAAAAACTTCCTTGACAAACTCCGCCAGCTCCCTTGTCATGGTGCTGAAGGTATTCAGTTATCTTCATCTGTGCAGATTAAACAGCAAGAAAACAACGTAGTTGGCGTCTTATTTTTAATTTTTTGCACTATGTGCACCTTATGTCTTCACAACATTTCTGGATTTTTACCTATATAAGCTGAAACGCGCTTATAAGTCGTTTAAGACAGTATAGTACGCCAATTTGCAG
>NZ_JAPQLJ010000050.1:24345-33021 GCF_028982115.1 Wolbachia endosymbiont of Drosophila tsacasi
TTAGTAAATTTCTTAAACATTTAAACTAAGGTGAGTTGCGTTTAAAAGCAGCTAAATTGCAGTGTTTAAGATTTAAAAAATGCCAATACTGAAAATAGACAATGACTAGGGTTTCTTTTGCCTTTTTTTTGTCCGGTAAATTTCTTAATGTTTATAGCTAAACGACAACCGTCATCCCGCAGCGGGATCTATGTTAAGAGATACCGCGGCGGTATGACGTAGGGCTACAGGTGTCATTCCAGCTCGTGACGCTGGAATCTAGTCTTTATTATGCAGCTACTTATTTAAAGTTAAGTTTCCTGGATCCCAGTGTCTGGGCACTGGGATGACACCCCACTGGTGGGCCAAACTACAACGTTCGTACAGTTGTGGATACCGCGGCGATATGACGTAGGGAAATCTTACTTATTATAGCTATAGTTCTACATGAATTACAAAAGTAATATTTACTAAATCTTAATATTTTAAACCTATACCCATATTTTAATAAATAATGAGCTGTAATTAGTATGAATGATCCATTTAAAAGTAAGAACTATAAAAAAAATCTCGACTCCTTGATAGAAGCTATAAAGCTGAAAAATATTGGTGAACAATATAATAAAACAGTGAGATATTTATCCCAGACATTAGAGAGTTTTACAGATAAGGCAGAAGATGTAGCTAAGTTTTTTATATGTAGTGACTTGAATAATTATATAGAACCGGTGAACAAAAAGCCATCAGGTTTTTTTGGAATATTCAAGGAAACATTTAATAAAATCTTGGGAAAAGATGCTTTAATTCAGGATAACGATATAAGAAATTTTGCTAATGATAAATTGCCCAGTCTTGCTGAAAAAATAACATTCGAACACCTAAATGTTTTAAAGAAAATTTCAGATTTAGAGCAAAGTAAAAAAATCAGGAGGAACATAGATTGTATGGAGTGAACTTAGAGTATACTTAAAAGAACCCTCTAAGTTTTCTAGCGCGGCTTGGATGTTTCAACTTGCGCAGTGCTTTTGCCTCTATTTGCCTAATTCTCTCACGTGTTACATTAAAAATTTTTCCTACTTCTTCTAAGGTATGCTCCTTCCCATCTTTACCAAGGCCAAAACGCATTCTTAGAATTCTTTCTTCCTTTGGTGTTAAAGTTGCAAGAACATTGGTTGTAATGCCACGCAAGTCAGCAAGTATTGCAGCATCCTCTGGTCTGGAGACTCGCTTATCTTCTATACAATCACCGAAGGTACTACTATCATCCTTTCCTGTTGGAGCTTCAAGACTTACTGGGTCCCTTGCTATTTTCATAACTTTGCGTATTCTTTCCAGTGGCATTGTCAGTTCTACACTCAATTCCTCTAACGTCGGCTCTCTTCCCATCTCATGAGTCATTTTTCTTAATGCTCTGTTGATTTTACTGATAATTTCCACCATATGAACTGGTATTCTAACTACTTTAGACTGCTCAGGTATTGCCCTAGTGATTGATTGTCTTACCCACCAAGTGCCATAAGTTGAAAATTTATATCCACGTTTGTAATCAAACTTATCCACGGCCTTCATAAGACCAATATTGCCTTCTTGTATCAAATCAAGCAGATCAAGGCCTCTTTTTGAATACTTCTTAGCAATGGAAACTACTAGCCTTAAGTTAGCCTTAATCATCTCTTGCTTTGCTTCAGAGACTTCTCGTTCGTGTTTTTGTATTCTCCTGATTAGCTCCTTAAATTCTTGCACGTTATCTTCCTGTATATGCTGCTTAATACCGTTCAAAGTGCTAGCTATATGTTCAGAGTTATCGTCTATAAACCTTAAAAATTTGTTTTTTAATTCACCTGTAAAAGAGGACTGATTTTCATTGATCTTTAAAAGACTTATCTTTTTCAATTCATGCTTTAAAAGCACGTCATCATAAACTTTATAGAAACTTTCTCTATCGATATCGTATTTTCTAGCCTCAGCAATAAGATTAGCCTCTTCAAGCGTGATGGATCTATTTATCTTATAAAGTTCTTGTGTAATTCTGGCAACAGCAGCATCACTTAACTTAATTTGTAATGCTATAGACCATATTTGACTATATAAATTCTCTAGTTCATCAGAGGAATCTTTAGAATTTTTTCTTAATACCAATGCTTCATTTGTTAAAGTAATTATCTCATCCAATGCAACTATGACCTTTGGCAACAAGTCACTTTCCATTTCAAGAATAGAAACATTTAAATTCGCTGAATTTACATCTTCATTATCACCGTCTTTCTCATCATCACTTTTTTTACTATCTTTCTCATCATCACTACAGTACTCAGCATCTTCAGAAACATCCTCAGAATCCTCAACATCTTCAGCACTTTCTTCACTCTCTTCTTTGGGTGCCACATTAAAGTCAGAGTTATAAATTGCATCCAGATCTATAATTTCTCTCAGTAAGAGAGCTCCACTACTTAAATCATCACGCCATACTTTTATCACCTTTAATGTTACTGATGTTTCAATTATTGCACGTAACATGTTATGCTTTTCAGATTCAATTTTTTTTGCTATCTCGATTTCATCTGCCCTTGACAAAAGCTTTACAGAGCTCATGTCTTGTAAATAAATCCTCACTGGATCATCATTTTGTACTAAAGTTGCAGTAACATTTGGCAATGTATCATCATCATCAAGTTTACTATCATCACTGTTGGAAGGAATATCTTCTTCATCTTCGCTACTTTCAAGCACATTAATTCCGGAATCCTGCAATAAAGATATAGCATCATCTATAAAATCAGACGAAAAATTTTCATCTGATAATTTATTATTTATATCATCAAAGGTGACAAAACCACCTTTTTTTATACTTTTAGTTACAAGATCTCTGATAATTTTTTTCTTATCTTCTGCATCATTAATAGTTGACATCATTACCTTTACAGTTTATAATTTTATTTCTTATTAATAAATAAACTTACAATGAGCAAGTCTATAATTTTACTTTTAACTTATGGCTATTTGTTATTTCATATAGTTTAAGATACTGTTAACTTATTTACACTTGTCTTGATCAATTGTTCCATACTTTTCTTCCATTTTTACTGCTATGGACAATCCAACTGAAAATGTTGCAATTCCAACCACTATAGCAGTAAGCATTAAAACATGAGGTATAGGATTGCTATATAAATAAAAATTTGAAACCAATATAGGAGGCAAAGAACTTTTTATATATCCTAGAGATATGTAAAACAACAAAACAGATGCTTGGAAGACGCTTACCCCTACCATTTTCTTGATTAAATTTTTATCGTTTATAATAATATATAAACCTAGCACCATTAATACAATAATAATCGTATAATTATATAAAGTCATTGTTTTTTCCTACGAGCAAAATTCATATATATAATTAACATAGAGGAGCAGACAGTAAATGCTACACCTAATTCCACAAAAAAAATACCCAATTTTTGACCGGTTCTATTATTGGCTGACAAGATATCATAAGATAAAAAATTTTGGCCAAGTAAAGTTGTTGCAACGCCCGTTCCTCCATAAATTAAAATACCTAACACGTTAGTCAATCTAATCACAGAATAAGGTATTGCTTTTAGAGTTGTAGATACACCAAATAGCATTGAATATAATATTATCCCGGAGGCAATAATTATTCCTGCTTGAAAACCTCCACCTGGAGTATAATCACCGTGAAATTGTATGTATAAACCAAATAAAATGATAAAAGGTATCATCAAAAATGTTACTGCATTTAATATCGGATCTTTAATCATTTTCTTTTTCTTCTTTTAATATCAACGTTATACAAAGCGCAGCAGTAAAAACTACTATAGTTTCTCCAAACGTGTCATAACCACGAAAACTTGCCAACACAGCTGTCACTATGTTAGGAATACCGGTAGCTTTTTCGGTATTTTCCACATAATAAGGAGCAACATGCAAGTGGATCGGAGCATTGTTGCTGCCAAAATCTGGCAATTGAATCATAAAATATGACAAACATACAGCCAGAAATAACATAAAAAAAAGCGTTATAGGGTTATGAGATAGATTTACTTTATGATTCTTTATCAAGGAGAGTGCTGCAAACGTAAAAATCGTACTGAGCCCCGCACCAACAGAAGCTTCAGTAATTGCAACATCAGGTGCATTCATAATTAAGTATATAAGCGCAATAAGTGAACTAAATACACACATTAGAACAGCACTTACGACTAAATGTCGCGAGAAGACTATAAAAACCGTAACTGTTAGTAACAACAAAAGTAGCACTACATTTAATATTTCTAACACCTTAACCTTCTTTAACAGTTTTTTTCTTAACTTTATAATAAGTGCGCGCTAAAATATAGCCATTAGTTGAGCTAGCTACCCATATTATAAGAATTAATAATATTATTTTAACAGTATTGATTGAAAATCCATTCTGCAAAGCAAAACCAATTAACAATAGCGTTGCACCGCTAGAATCTGTAATACCTGCTGCATGTAACCTAGTATAGAAATCAGGGAATCTAATTACTCCCACACTTGAAATGATTACTGAACAAATGCCTAAAAATATAAGAACGGATCCTATCATAAATTATTAAAACAACATTAATCTCATTAGTGCTATAGTTGATATAAAGCTAACGCTAGCATACAACAATGCTATATCAATTAAAAAAAAATTATTCAGAATGATTGATATTGCTGTTATGAGTACAACTACTTGCGTTGAGAAATTATTGAACGCTAAAACCTTATTGTACACATCACTTGACTTAGACACTATGCGGCACAACATTATACTCATGCAGAACAACAGTGTATAGATAGCAATGTGAAGCATTTAAAGACTATGTAACTTCAGTAGATTTCTAAACGGATACTTCTTCATCGCCATCTTGATCATTTATTTCACCATCCACTTCATAATCTTGGCTTTCTTGATTTGCATCAAGATCTGTGTCATCAGAAAAATTTAATAAATTCGCTAGCTTACTTGTATTACTGCTGTAAACATTATTCATATTCCCTTTCATGTACTCCTTGCATCTACCTACTAAAAGGTTAAATAGCTCATGAGTATCCACCTGTTTTTCTGCTATTTCATGTAAGGAAACTATGGTGTTTTTATGGTCTTTAAACTGAGCTATTTGAACTGGATTACTTGCTCCTGTATTTAAATCATGTGTTCTTTGACTTGCCAATAGAACCAATTTGAAACGGTTGCTTACCTGTTCTGTACACTTTTCTACAATAGACTCAGCCATAAGATACTACCTTAATAAGTTTTATACTATACCACAAAAAACAAGTTGTCAACTTTGTATCTATTGCGATTCAATTTCATGTTTTACTTTTTCTGCCTCAGATTTTATTTCTTGGCTTTCTGTCATCGTGATTGTTATTTCATGATCAAACTTTTTTAGAAATCCTAACAATCGCTCTAAAGAAAAACCATCTATTTTACCATTTTTAATTTGTGATACCTTTGGCTGATCAATACCAAGCTTCTCAGCTGCAAAAGCCTGAGTCCAAGCATTTTTTCTATAATTTTATTTATTATATAAAGCAACTTTGTTTTTACTCCCGCACTTTCTAAGTTATTTAACGATATTACTTCCATAATTCTTACACTCACATATCAATTAACTTTATTAAACATTATAACATAATATTTAATACATTAAAATATTAATATCATATAACTTGTCAATAATTATATGATATCAAATTTAAAACTTTAAGTTGATTGTATATTAATATTTCAATCAAATTTCTAGTAATTTTAAATTACCATTTTACTATCAGCCTATCTGAAAAAATCATTTACAGAAAGAACAAGCTAAAATTACAAAGCTTGAAATACAAAAATAATCATTTTATAAATTTATCTTACATAAGAAGTTTATATCTCTATATCTTAACATAGATATTTATTTAAATTTTTAAAATTTCTATTTTAACGAGAATTCTATATATTATATTTATAATATAACCTAAATATTTGTTGCTTTTTAGCTGGAACACTATTTAGTTAGTAAGTAAAATTGTGTTGAATATGACAAAAATAAAAAAAGATGTTGCCGTTATTATGGGAAGTGAGTCAGATTACACCACTATGGTCTATACCGTCGATATGCTAAAAGCATTAGAAGTTTCACATGACATATTCATAATATCTGCACATAGAACACCAGAAAGGCTCTTCAATTTTGCTAAATCTGCACAAGAAGAAGGTTTTAAGGTTATTATAGCTGGTGCAGGAGGTGCAGCTCATTTACCTGGTATGGTTGCGTCATTAACTTGTTTACCAGTTATCGGAGTTCCTGTGCATAGTAAACAATTAAATGGGCTGGACAGTCTACTCTCTATAGTTCAAATGCCAAAGGGTGTTCCAGTTGCAACCATGTCTATAGGAGAAAATGGAGCATATAATGCTGCCATTACCGCCGTATCTATATTGTCAATTTCCAACAGTGAAATTGCAGGTAGGTTAAAAAAGTGGAGAGAGAGACAGACCAAAGAAGTAAAAGAAAAACCAGTTTCATAATAAATCTATGGCAATAATTCTTTTAGACGCAAAAACCATAAACCGTATAGCAGCGGGAGAGGTGATAGAAAGGCCAGCAAGTGTAGTAAAGGAATTAGTAGAAAATGCAATAGATGCTGGAAGTTTAGAAATAGAGATCAAAATAGAAAGTGGTGGGCGTAATCTTATTACTGTGACAGATAATGGTAACGGAGTAGAAAAAAACGATTTAGAACTTGCGTTTATGCGCCATGCTACTTCAAAATTGAGCGATAGTGAGTTGATAGAAATCAAGCATCTTGGCTTTAGAGGAGAAGCTCTGCCTTCAATTGCAGCAGTAAGTAGGATAAAATTATCGTCTAAAGCAAGCGGAGCAAGTGAAGCATGGTCTATAAGTTATGAGGGTGGAGAAAAGATGGGGGAGCTAACTCCTTACTCTTTATCACAAGGAACATACATTGAAGTACGAGATTTGTTTTTTGCTACCCCAAATAGACTAAAATTTCTAAAAACCGAAAGAGCAGAAACTCAAAGCATTGTTGATATTGTAAATAACCTAGCAATGATTAACTATCATATAGGGTTTACTCTCATTTCAGGTAATAAAAAGCTCTTAAAATATGCCAAGCAAACCTTGTTATTTAGTAGATTGTGTGAAGTAGAAGAAGAATTTCAGGGCAGTTCTTTGGAGGTCAATGAAGAAGAAGACAGGATTAAACTTACAGGATACATCTGTAAACCTATTGTCAATCGTGGTAAGTCAACTCAGATCTATACATTTGTTAATGGAAGGCCAATTAAAGATAATCTACTTATTGGTGCGGTTAGGTATGCATATCATGATTTTATTCCAAGCGATAGGTATCCTTTTGCGACGTTACATTTAGAGATACCTTACGATCAAGTAGATGTAAATGTGCATCCAAATAAGTCAGAAGTAAGGTTTCAGAATAAGAAGCTCATATATGAAATAGTGACAAGAGGGCTAATTAAAGCATTGTCAAGAAGGATAGGCACCTTTCCAGCTAGTGACCAGAAAACTACTAATACGATAGAGGGTTTTGTGAAAGGTTCATTATCAGATTCTTTTGATAAACCTGATGTTCAAAATGAATTTTATGAAAGAAGGCCAAGTCCTTTTGAAAATCAACTAATAAAAGAATTTGCCTCTCCAAATGAAAAAGCAAAAGGCTTATCAGAACAGTCAAAATCGTTTAATTATACCGGCATACAGAAATCCCCCTCACAAGCGGAAATTATGGTTCTAGAAAAAAAGGTGTTAGAGCAAGTTGATTTGATAGAAAGCCACCCGCTCGGGTTTGCACGCTGTCAGGTCTATAATACTTACATTATTGCCGAGGTAAAAGACAAATTGATTATAGTCGACCAGCATGCAGCCCACGAGAGACTAGTATATGAATGCTTAAAACAAAAATCAAGTATAAAAAGACAAAAACTACTTCTTCCTGAAACGGTTGAAATCAAAAATCAAGCCGGAATGGAGATGATTGAAACTTATAAAGATAAGTTATTTGAAATGGGTTTTGATATTGAGATCAAACCAGAAAATAAAGTGATAGTAAAAGAAATCCCTGCAATTTTGGGAGCAATAGATGTGAAAGAGATGCTAATTAACATAATTGACAGACTAACCGAAATAGAAGATACATTGCCAGTAGAAGATAAAGTGAACAAGATATTAGCTACTATCGCTTGTCATGGATCAATTAGAGCAGGCAGGAAAATGAAGTTGGAGGAGATGAATGAGCTGCTGAGACAAATGGAAAAAACACCATATTCCGGGCAATGTAACCACGGAAGACCAACTTATATAGAAATGAAATTGAGTGATATTGAAAAACTGTTTGAGAGGAGGTAATGAGGTTGCCATAAATATGTAAGTGCTCTTTCTCGTCATCCAAGTAGCTCATAGAAACGGATTAAACGAAAAAACTTACTTGACAAGCCTCGCCAGCCCCCTTATCATGAAACTGAAGGTATTCAGTTATCTTCATCTGTGCAGATTAAACAGCAAGAAAACAACGTAGTTGGCGTCTTGTTTTTAATTTTTTGCACTATGTGCACCTTATGTCTTCACAACATTTCTGGGTTTTTACCTATATAAGCTGAAACGCGCTTATAAGTCGTTTAAGACAGTATAGTACGCCAATTTG
>NZ_JAPQLJ010000050.1:33071-37835 GCF_028982115.1 Wolbachia endosymbiont of Drosophila tsacasi
TTTTCTGCTTAGTAAATTTCTTAAACATTTTAGCTAAGGTTAGTTGCACTTAAAAGCAGCTAAATTGCAGTGTTTAAGACTTAAAAAACGCCAATACAGAAAATAGACAATGACCAGGTCTTCTTTTGCCTTTTTTTTATTTGGTAAATTTCTTAAATATTTATAGCTAAAAGAGCCCAAGAGAGGTGTCATTCCAGTGCCCCTGTGATGTCATTCCAGTGCTTGGCACTGGAATCCAGCCTTTATTATGCAGCCACTTGGTTGAAATTACGTCTTCTGGATCCCAGTGTCAAGCACTGGGATGACAGGAAGAGAAGGCTACTTGGATGACACCTTGACGATTTGAAGAATCATCATACCGTTACTTGTTAGCGGCTAAGAGATACCGCGGCGGTATGACGTAGAACTGCTGTCATTCCAGCGTGTGACGCTGGAATCTAGAAAAAAAGAACCAGTGTCTGGGCACTGGGATGACAAAAAAGGGGCTACTCGGATGACAAGAAAGGAGCACTGCCATTATAGAGTAAACCAGTGTCAAGCACTGGCATGACACCCTACTAGTAGCACAATGTTCGTACAGCTGTAAGTGCAACTTAATAATTAGAAACTATAGGAGTTCTTTTTTAAAAAACTTAAGGTATAATATAATTATTTGATATCTTATATAGTAATTATGCCAAGTTTAAGCTGCCTTTATGGTGATAATGCAGAATTTGTGGAAGAAATGTATAGCCGTTATCTGCAGGGCGATAAATCAATCGGGGAAGATTGGTACAGAATTTTTTCAAGCAATTTAGAAGTTAATAAAGCGGAGTCTTGCGGTGCACAGCATGCAGTCAAAGCAGATGATTCAGTTTCTGATCTGGCAAATTTCTTCAGATCTTATGGTCATTTTTTTGCAGACCTTAACCCATTGTCGCAGAACGCAAGTCAAGAAGTAGACTATCAAAAATATTCGAATCTCTCTCCAACGAGTGATGCTGGAATCTACAGAGATATTTACTGCAAGAATATCGGTTTTGAATTTATGCATATCTCCTCTTATGAGAAGAGGATGTGGCTGCAGGAAAAGATCGAAAATCAAACCTATACACTGAGCTCACAAGATAAAAGGGAAATACTGAGGTACTTGATCGAATCTGAAATGTTCGAACAATTTCTCCATATGAAATTTCCTGGATATAAACGTTTTTCTATCGAAGGTGGAGAGTCAACTATTGTTGCAATTGAGAGAATTATTAGTGATTCCGCGACTTTTGGCATTGAAGAAGTAGTTCTTGGCATGGCTCACCGCGGACGACTTAATGTTCTGACCAAAGTTATGGGCAAAGAATATGCGGCAATGCTATCTGAGTTTCAAGGTAATCTTGCATATCCAGGTGGTCTTGAGGTGTCTGGTGATGTTAAATATCACCTTGGTTATTCTTCTGATCGCGCACTTGCTGGTGGTAAAAAAATACATTTGAGTTTATGCCCTAACCCATCTCACCTTGAAGCGGTAAATCCGGTTTTAGCTGGAAGAATAAGAGCAAAACAAAATACGAGGTCTGTGCTTGGAATATCGATTCATGGCGATGCAGCTTTCATTGGGCAAGGAGTGGTTGCTGAAACCCTGACATTAAGCAATATTGAAGGCTATAAGGTGGATGGCATTGTACATATTGTCATTAATAACCAAGTTGGCTTTACTGCAAACCCATGCTGTGCGCGATCTTCTTTTTATTGCACTGATGTAGCAAAATCAATAGAAGCCCCAGTATTTCACGTAAGTGGAGATAATCCAGAAGCAGTAAATTTTGTTGCAAGTCTGGCAATGGAATATAGGCAGAAGTTTAAAAAAGATGTGGTGATTGACATAATATGCTACCGCAAATATGGTCATAATGAAGGCGATGAACCTAATTTCACTCAGCCACTCATGTATAAGCTGATATCAAAGCATAAAACTCCAGGAACGCTATACGAAGAGAAGTTGACTGCAGAGAAAGTATTAGGTAGCGATGAAGTAAATAAATTGCGCAGCAAATTCAGGGCAAGATTGGATGAAAGCCTTACTGAATCATCGGCTTATACTCCAAGAAAAGCTGACTGGTTTGATGGAGTGTGGTCAAAATTAAGAAGAGCAAGATTGAACGATTTGAGCGAATACTATACGGACTCTGGTGTTTCACCGAGTGAGCTAAAAAAACTAGGTGTGCATATAAATAGCAATATCCCAAACGGTTTTAATATCAACAATAAAGTTAGAAAAATACTCGATGGAAGAACAGACAGTATAAATTCCGGTAGAAATATAGACTGGGCAACTGCTGAAAGTCTTGCGTTTGCATCGCTACTTAAAGAAGGGATAGAAGTGCGTTTATCAGGCCAAGACTCTGGTCGTGGCACTTTCTCGCACCGTCATTCAAGGCTTGTTGATCAAGTAACAGAAGAAGCATTTATTCCACTGAATAATATAAATAAAAAGCAAGCTCGCTTTGAAGTTATAGATAGCGCACTATCTGAGTATGCTGTAATGGGCTTTGAGTATGGATATAGCCTAGATTCTCCGTACTCACTGGTGCTCTGGGAAGGGCAGTTTGGTGATTTTGCAAATGGCGCGCAGATTATGATCGATCAATTTATTGCATCTGCAGAAACAAAGTGGTTGCGATCAAGTGGTCTAGTTTTACTTTTGCCTCATGGTTATGAAGGACAAGGACCTGAACATAGTTCTGCTCGCATAGAGAGATTTTTGCAACTCTGCGCAGAGGATAATATGCAGGTAGTTAATTGTTCCACTCCGGCAAATTACTTTCACGTTTTGCGCCGGCAAATTCATAGGGACTTTCGTAAACCTTTGGTAGTATTTACACCTAAATCGCTACTGCGTCACAAAAGAGCAGTTTCTGACCTGTCTGACTTTGAAGGAAAATTCCTCGCGGTAATTCCAGAACATAGAACATGTTTAGTTTTAAATGACAAAATACGCAAAGTTATGATATGTAGTGGCAAAGTTTATTACGACGTAATTGAAATGCTTGAAACACAAAAAATAAATGACATAGCAGTAGTGCGTTTAGAACAATTCTATCCGTTTCCTGCTGATAAACTAAGTAACGAACTTAAAAAGCACAAAAATGCTGAAATTATATGGTGTCAAGAAGAACCAAAAAATATGGGAGGATGGTTTTTTATTAACCCATTAATAGAAGAAGCGTTATCTGATCTCAATATTCAAGCAAAAAGACCTAAGTGTATTGCAAGACCTGCTGCTGCATCTCCTGCATGTGGTTATGCTAGTGTTCATGCTCAGCAACAAGAAGATATTTTAAAGCAGGTTATGCAGGGGATCTAGCACAATTGTGCAAATATTGAAGCGAAAGCTGGCAAGCGAACATTGTTCATCAGATCTTGACGCTGGGCACTGCAGCCAGGCGCGATAGAAAACGTATCACACCAATCAAACCTCTTTGATGCTCAGACAAATATAAAAAGACTTTCATTCGTATCTGTTCAGGATAGCGGCAAGACCATAGAGTAAATGTGAGGTAAGTCCTTACAATAAATGGTGTCATCCCAGTGCTTGACACTGGGATCCAGCTTTTGATCGAAAATGTTGTATAGTGAGTTTGTTTACAATTTTTCTGGATCCCAGTGTCACGCACTGGGATGACAGGGGAATGAGGCACTGGGATCCAGGAAAAAGAATGATGTCATGAAAGTAGCTGACACTGGTTCCTTTATGACGGTGTCATCAGAATAGCCCCTTTCTCGTCATCAGAGCAGCCCCTTTTTTGTCATCCCAGTGCCCAGACACTGGGATCCAGAAAAAAGAATGGTGTCATCCAAGCCCCCTAGGTGTCATTCCAGTGCTTGACACTGGACTCTTGTTTCAATAGACTTCTTTCAAAATTCATGTGAGAGCTCAAAATTGTGAATGGCAGCAATCAAATTAAATCTTAAACCAAAACGTTTTCGTCTATTTCTATACCTGTCCGAGATGATTTTAAACCTTTTCAATAAGCCAATTAAGTTTTCAACCATTACCCTTTGGCTAGAAAGAGCTCTGTTCTCTCTTTTTTGTTCTTTGCTCAACGGATTCTTTTTCGTTTTTCTGTGTGGTAATTCAACATTTTTATCTATCCTTTGCATTCCTCTGTAGCCAGCATCAGCTAAGATTTTAGTTCCCGGCAGCCTTTGATTCTTTAAATATCCGAAAATCGTGCTTCCTACCATTTGAAAAAGATGTACAAATGACCTTTTTACTCTTCTTCTCTGTTACTATTTGTGTTTTTATAGTATGCCTTTTTTTCTTTCTAGAGTAAAAGCGTTTTTGCTTTTTTTTGGCTTCTCTACTAGGGTTTCAGTTCCACCTATTACCAAAACTTCGTATTTTACACTACTATTTAATAGATCTTTTTTCCCAGGTAATGCAAAATCTGGATGTTTTATTAATGTGTCCTCTACCCACTTTACTATTTTAAAACAGTTACTTTCACTCATGCCATAACTTTGTCCTATATGAAAATATGTGCGATATTCTCTTATGTATTCCAGTGTCATAAGTAGCCTGTCTTCTACGCAAAGCTTACTTTTTCTCCCGCTTCTAGCTTTTTTTCTTCTGTCTTCCTCATCCAGAATTTCTACCATTCTCTCGAATGTTGCTTTTTTTACACCTGTTAAACGTCGAAATTTTTCTCCTTCTAACTCCTTTATTTCTTTATATTTCACCTTTCAAATATTTCATCTTACACTCCTTCTCTCAATTTTGAAAGAAGTCTA
>NZ_JAPQLJ010000050.1:37885-54857 GCF_028982115.1 Wolbachia endosymbiont of Drosophila tsacasi
GGATGACAGGAAGAGAAGGCTACTTGGATGACACCTTGACGATTTGAAGAATCATCATACCGCTACGTGTTAGCGGCTAAAAGATACCGCGAATGAATCGCGGTATGACGGTTCGCGGTGGCATCTCGTCATCCCGCTACGTGTTAGCGGGATCTCTTGTTAGCGGATGAGATACCGCGAATGAATCGCGGTATGACGGTGTAGATGATGGTTAAGTATTCCGCTACGTGTTAGCGGATGAGATACCGTGAATAAATCACGGTATGACGGTCCGCAGCGGTATGACGTAGAAGCTATACTTTTATACTCACCAGCTCAGTGTTCAATCTGGATCCAAGTAGTCAGAGCACTGGGATAACAGGGGAAGGGGGCTACTTGAATGACATCCTCCCTTGTGGACTCAAATCACAATGTTCGTACAGTTATGGTGGTATGATATGGAAAAATCTCTAGCCATAAGACACAAAGCTTAATGGAAAAAACTGCGAACGCCAGTGAAAAACATAGCAATTTTATTTTCATTTGCAGCTTTTATCACATCTTGATCTTTCAGCGAGCCACCAGGCTGAATTATAGCTGTAATTCCATGTTTTGCACTTTCTACTATGCTATCTGGGAATGGAAAAAATGCATCTGAAGCAAGCACTGCACCTTTACATTTTTTACCTGCTTTTTTTACTGCAATGTTCACACTATCTATTCTGCTTGTTTGTCCTGCACCGATGCCAATAGCACAACCATCTTTTGCTATAACTATTGCGTTGGATTTCACATGTTTACATATTTTCCAGGCAAAAATAAGATCTTCCTTTTCTTTTTCTGTTGTAGTGTATTCTGTTACTTGTTCTGCTTTTATTGTGTGGTCATTATTTTCTTGCACCAAAAACCCACCAACAACATTTTTAGTTTGGTATTTCACATTTTGTTGGAAAGATTTATGAATAATCACTCTTAAATTTTTCTTTCTTTGCAAAATTTTTAGTGCTTCATTGCTGACTGAAGGTGCTATCACTACTTCCAAAAATATCTCGTTTAATTTTTCTGCTAGCTTTAAATCTATCTCCCGATTTAAAGCGACTATTCCGCCAAAACTGCTTGTTTCATCACACGATAGAGCCTTTTCATATGCCTCTAAAGCATTATCACCAATAGCAGCGCCACATGGGTTATTGTGCTTTATTATCACTGCTGCAGGTTCTTCAAATTCAGAAATTATGTTAAGTGCAGATTCTATATCTACTATATTATTATAACTCAGCTCTTTTCCATGTATTTTTTCCAACGGATATTTGGTAAATTGATTGCTATAAAATGCAGCTTTTTGATGGGGATTTTCACCATACCTGAGTTCTTGTACTTTATGTCCATATAGTGCAAAAAACTCTGGCAACTCATTATTTTTACTCTGGGATAAAAACCAACTGTGAATATTAGAGTCATAGTGTGCAGTGAGAGCAAATGCTTTAGTTGCTAAATGTTTTCTATATTCCAATGTTGTTCCATTGTTATTTTTTATCATCTCAGCTTTTAGTGCTTCGTAGTCTTGAATGCTAGAAATAACTGAAGTAAAACGAAAGTTTTTTGCTGCAGCTCTAATTAACGCCACTCCGCCGATATCAATTTGTTCTATAATTTGATCTTCATTTGAGCCGCTACTTACTGTCTCCCAAAATGGGTATAGGTTAGTTATAAGCAGGTCTATTGGCTCAACACCTAGATTTTGCATTTCCGTTTTGTGCTTTTCTCTATTGCAAAGTATTCCTCCATGAATTTTAGGGTGTAAAGTTTTTACTCTACCACCCAGTATCTCTGGAAATTGTGTGTAATCTGAGACCTCTTGTGTTTTTATTCCGGCATCAGATAGCGCTTTATAAGTATTTCCCGTTGAGAGAATTTCTGTTTGTTGCTGCATTAAAAACGATGCAAGATCAATTATATTCGTTTTGTCGTATACTGATATTAAAGCTCTTTTTATTTTCATTTTTGTACAGAAAGTCTTTTAAGATTATATATAAGAAAAAGGAATTTGCCTATATATAGCTACTACGTCATACCGCCGTGGTATTCACAGCTGTACGAACATTGTGATACAAGAGACCAAGAAAGATGTCATCCCAGTGCCCAGACACTGGGATCCAGAAAACTTCACTTTAAATGAGCACACCAGGTGGCTGTACAATAGAAACTGGATTCCAGTGTCAAGCACTGGAATGACACCATCTACTACTCAAATTACCTGCAAATTGCAATGTTCGTACACCAAAACGCGGTATCTTGTTGTAGATTCCGCTAACAAGCAGCGGAATACCAAATTGTAGAAGTTGCTTTAGCTCTCCTAACCTTTCCTTCAAAGCAGTCTATTCTATAAATTTTTTTACCATGCTTGATTTCAAGCCACGAATAAAATCTTCAATACTGCAAGGATTTCTCCCTTCCATTTGTACAACTTTAGGAATTAAAGTGCCACCTTTTAAACTTATGTGCATATTATCATTAACGATCTTGCCTTGTTCTGAAGCGAGAGCTTCAAAGTCAGCATTAAGTATCCTGATACGTTTATTCTCTATCTTGATGAACGCTTTTGGGTAAAATGCTTTAACCTTTCTATAAGCAACCTCACAAGCATCACTTGCATAAATTTTATAATCTTCCACTTTGTCAGCGTAACATGCATCATTATCGTTCTGTTTTAAGGGAACCTGTTTTTCAATTTCGTTTAGCACTTTCAGCAGTAAATCACTGCCTAATTCAGACAATTTATCATGCAATGTCTTGTAGTTATCGTTCTTTTCGATAAGAAATTTTTCCTGTTTTAAAACAGGGCCGGAATCTAATCCTTCATCCAATTGCATAATGCTAACCCCGGTTTCTTGATCTCCTGCTAAAATTGTGTGCTGTATCGGAGCTGCACCACGCCACCTTGGTAGTAATGAAGGGTGAATATTAATACAACCATATTTAGGAATATTCAAAATTTCTCTTGGAAGTATCAATCCATACGCAGCAACAACTGCAACGTCTGGTTTGAAATTTCTAAATTTTTCTTGCTCTGCCGAAAACTTTAGAGAGATAGGAGTACATACCTCTATGTTACTTTCTTTAGCGATAACATGTACTGGAGATTTCGTTGGCTTCTGCCCACGTCCTGAAGGTTTTGGAGCCTTAGTGTATACTGCTACCACTTCGCTCTTTGATTTCAGTAACAAGCTCAGAGAATTAACAGCAAATCCTGGTGATCCCATGAAAATAATTCTCATGGTGTTTTTACTTTAAGAATTCTCCGCTAGTTTACCACTTACAGCTTCTACTAATTTGGCAAAATCATCCTTATAATTAACGGCCATCTCAGCAAGAATTTTTCTATTTAAATCAATGCCGGCAAGTGTAAGACCATGCATAAACCTACCATAAGTAAGCCCATGCTCTCTTGCTGCTGCATTAATACGTATTATCCATAAGCTACGAAAATCACGTTTACGGGTTCTTCTGTCTCTGTAAGCATATTGCAGTGCTTTTTCAACTCTTTGTAATGCAATTCTATAACAGCTTTTTGCACGTCCTCTATAACCCTTTGCCAGTTTCAATATTTTTTTATGACGAGCGTGAGTAGTGACTCCACGTTTTACCCGAGCCATTTTATTTTACCTCCATTTTGTTAAATACCATAAGGCATATAAAGCTTAACTATACGCGAGTCAGATTTACCAAGAATCGTTGTACCGCGCTGATTACGAATATTAGATTTGCTTCTCTTTACCATGCCATGCCTTTTGCCTGACTGAGTAGAAATGACTTTACCCTTAGCTGTAAGGTGAAAGCGCTTTTTAACAGAAGATTTGGTTTTTAATTTTATTCTCTTCATATTCCAAATAAATTTACAAACACTACTATTGAGTTCTTTAATAGTAATTAAGCATTAGTATAAATAATTTTATTAAAGAATCAAATTAAAATTGTATATTAAAGGAGTTTAAAAGTAATTATGCCCAATATGTGTGTTATACCTTCTTTATTCCCAAGTGGCAACAATACTTGCCTCATTTTAACACTTTCACTTTCTTCCTCTTCATTGATTGGGCATTTACTCTCTATTACAGTATCAAGTTTATCAATGACTGCATCTATTTTATATAGTCGCAAAAATGGTGCATCAATTGCATACTTATTATCAATGCGCGTCTTTTTCTCAAAACCATAGAATTCAACAGCCTTTTCTCCTGCATTTTCACAAATATAACCTTGATCCTTGACTTCAATGATAAAACAATGCTGCCACGACCCCATTATTTCTGCAGTGTCTATTTCGTGCCTTTCTGGCCAATCTCTGTCTGGTCCTTTTATGTCACTCCAGTGCTCAGTTACCACATTTGCTATTCTTTTTTCTTTGCCTACATAAATTTCCATTCCAATTTCCACATATAAAACACAGATATGAGGTAAATTTATCGTGAATATATTGATTTTTTCTTACCACAAGGTGCATGTTACTAGAAGTTCTGAGATCTATAGCTAAAGTGGCTTAGGTTTACCTACAATTTGAAAAACAACAAATTCGTCATTCCGCTACTCGTTAGCGGAATCTATGCTGAGATACCGCGGCGGTATGACGTAGGGAAACCTTTCTTGAGTTAGCTATAGAGAGTGGTATTGATTTTATTTCCATTGCAGCTTATTATTCATGGATAATCTCAATAAAAATAATGAAGTTAAGTGAAATCAGAGAAAGATTTATAAAATTTTTTATAAGTAATGGCCACGAGCAGGTTTCTTCTTCTTCTTTGATTCCAGAACATGACCCAACACTCATGTTTACAAATGCTGGTATGGTGCAGTTTAAAAATATTTTTACTGGTGCTCAAAAAACTGAAATGAAACGTGCTGTCTCAAGTCAAAAGTGCCTAAGAGCAGGTGGTAAACACAACGATCTTGAAAATGTTGGCTATACAACTCGGCATCACACATTTTTTGAAATGCTCGGAAATTTTAGCTTTGGTGATTACTTTAAGGAAACTGCGATAGAATTTGCGTGGAAATTTATCACTAAGGAGTTATCTCTTGATAAAAACAGACTATCCATAACCGTCTACCATACTGATGATGAGGCGTACGAGATTTGGCGTAAGATAAGTGGCTTTTCAAGTGATAAAATCATAAGAATTACAACGGATGATAACTTTTGGAGTATGGGAAGCACTGGTCCATGCGGTCCATGTTCTGAAATTTTTTATGACCATGGGAGTCCTAATTTACAAGACGACGATAGAATTGTTGAAATCTGGAATCTGGTATTCATGGAGTTTAACAAAGATGAAGAAGGTAATTTACACAAATTGCCAAAAAAATGCATCGATACTGGAATGGGTCTTGAGAGAATAGCTACTGTAATGCAAAATGTCCATGATAACTATGATATTGATCTATTTTCTGCTCTGATCAATAAATCTCAAGAGTACTGTGGAAGAACGGAAAATAAAATAGCGCATAAGATCGTAGCAGATCATCTTCGCGCGGCTGCATTTCTCATCGCAGAAGGAGTGCTTCCTGGAAATGAGGGCAGGAATTACGTATTACGCAGATTAATTAGGAGAGCCACACGTTATATCCACCTGCTTGGATATAATGATTCTCTACTCCATCGCATTTTTCCGGCGCTGATAGATAGCACGAGTTCGGCTTATATGGGAGATGTTTATCCTGAATTAGTCAGAGCCAAAAGCTTAATAGAAACGACGTTAAAATCAGAGGAAGAAAACTTTAAAGACACTTTGATGAAAGGTATCAATCTCCTGGAGAAATTCACTACAGATTTAAAATCGGGCGATACTTTGCCTGGAGAATCAGCATTTAAGCTATATGACACCTATGGGTTTCCTTTGGATATTACACTTGATGTTTTAAAAGAGAAAAAAATAAATTTTGACCAGAAGGGTTTTGATAATGCAATGGGAGAACAAAAAGAGAGAGCACGTGCTAAATGGGCTGGATCTGGTGAAAAATCTGTTGAGCAAGTATGGTTTGATTTGATCAATAAATTTGGCAAAACAAAATTTGTTGGTTATGAGTTCAATGAAGTAAGTGATGCGAAAATACTAGCTATAGTTTCCTATAAAAATGAAGTAATTGATTCTGCAAAGGAGGGAGAAAAGATAACCATTATACTTGATAAAACACCTTTTTATGGCGAGTCAGGTGGACAGGTGGGAGATACTGGCAGTCTGATCAAATCTGATAGAAGTATTATTATAGTCGAGAATACCAATAAGGTTAATGACCTATATTTGCACAGATGCATAGTTAAATCTGGCTCAATGTGTAAAGGTGATACAGTTGCAGCAAGCATTGACAAGGAAAGAAGGCAAACCTTAAGAAGAAATCATTCGGCTACGCATCTTCTGCACTTTGCATTGAGGAAAATCTTGGGTGATCATGTCACTCAAAAAGGTTCCCTAGTTGCACCAGATAGACTGAGATTCGACTTCAGCCATAACACTCAAGTGACTCAAGATCAGTTATTCTGGGTAGAGGATATGGTAAACTCTCTAATCAGAGAAAATCTTTCTGCATCTACAAAAATTCAAAGCATGAATCAGGCAATAGACGAAGGAGCCATGGCGTTGTTTGGTGAAAAATATGGTGATCAGGTGAGAGTTGTAAATATTGGAGATTCGAAAGAGCTATGTGGTGGCACGCACGTTGAACATACTGGAGAAATCGGTTTATTTAAGATAGCAACAGAAAGTTCTGTTGCTTTTGGAGTGAGGAGAATTGAAGCTTTAACTGGTCAGGAAGCAATTAATTATGTACGTGATAATGAAATTAACTTAAAAAAAGTTGCAGAATTCGTAAAAGTGCCAGTAAGTGAAATAACAAGCAGATTAAGTGTTTTAAGTCAAGAACACAAAAAATCCGAAACCGAAATAAGAAACCTATATAAAAAGCTTGTGAGTGCAGAGAATATAAAAAGCACTGAAATAAATGGAATAAATTTTATAAGCCACACTTTCACTGATATTCCAGCAAATGTAATAAGAGAGTTTGTTTTGCAGCAACAAAAACCAAAAACGGTAATAGCTTTCACGGCAACAGAAAAAGATAAAATAGTCTTGATTATTAAAGTAAGTAAAGATTTAATCAATAAGATTAGCGCAAAAGAACTAATATCAATAGCAGTTGAAAAGAACTGTGGTGGGAATGCTGAACTTGCACAAACAGGCTGTGATAGCAATAAAATAGATGATGCCATTACAGCTATTTATAGCAAAATAACCGCTTCTAAGCACTCTACGTCATACCGCCGCGGTATCTCTTAGCCGCTAACAAGTAGCGGGATGACGGTTGTCATGGTGTCATGAAAGTAGCCTCTTTCTTGTCATCCCAGTGCCCAGACACTGGGATCCAGGTTGCTCACAAGCAAACTAGCATAGAAAGTGGTTGCAACATTTTCGATGAGGTTATATGGAAAACTGGATTCCAGTGTCAAGCACTGGAATGACATCATAGGGGCTACTCGGATGAGAAAAAAAGGAGCACTGGAATGACACCTTCCTGCCCAGTTCATGTTGCTATAAATATTAAGAAATTTACCAAATAAAAAAAAAGGCAAAAGAAGCCCCGAGTAGCGAGTTTTGACTCTATATTACTGTAAGTGGCGCTGTAATAATGTGCTAACGCTTAAAATAAGCGCGATTTGGCTGAATGTAGAAAAATTTTAAAAGACATGCAGCCACTATAATTTTATGTAATCCGCCAAAAAACACCCTAAGTTTTTTACTGAATTTTGTCATTGAACCTGCGCAGATCAAAAACAAGTTTTGAGTCAGAGATACCCTTAATGTCATGATAAGGGGGCTGGCGGAGTTTGTCAAAGAAGTTTTTTCGTTAGCAAATTTTAATGCAAAGATTACTATCAGAAAATAGGTTATGCAAGAGGTCTAATTATTCTGCCGCAATTTTGCTCTATCACACTTGCCACATTTAATATTCCAGCTTCGTCATAATAATTTCCAATCACTTGCAAGGCAAGTGGTAAACCCTCATTGGAAAGCCCAACAGGAACAGAAATAGCAGGCAATCCTGCAAGACTTGCTGGCACGGTAAACACATCATTGATGCACATAATTAGCGGATCCGGCTTTTCATTTAAGCCAAAAGCTTCTGTTGGAGCAGATGGTACAAGTATATAATCTATTTTTTCAAATGCTTTTATAAAATCATTTCTGATTAATGCTCTAATGCACTGCGCTTTTTCGTAATATTCATTATAATGACTTGAAGAAAGCGCATAAGCGCCAATTAAAATTCTTCTTTTCACCTCTTTACCAAAACCTTCTGCTCTTGTTAGTGAATACATTTCTTCAAGGGTATCAGCATCAACCCTTAATCCATAACGCACACCATCGTAACGAGCAAGATTGGATGAAGTTTCAGCAGAACAGATTAAATAATAGACCGGTATTGCATATTTAGTATGTGGCAGAGTAATGTCAACAACTTCAGCGCCATTTTCTTTTAAATAGGAAGCAACTCTTTCCCAATTATGAACTATTTCCTCTGAAATTCCATCCATCCTATATTCTTTTGGTATACCAATACACTTACCCTTGACATCACCATTTATAAAGCTAGAAAATTTAGGCACTGGCTTTTCGCTCGATATTGAATCTTTTTTATCATAGCCACAAATTGCTTCCAGCATTAATGCTGAATCAGAGACAGAACGAGTAATGACTCCTGCTTGATCCAGAGAACTCGCAAATGCAATCATACCAAAACGAGAGCATCTTCCATAAGTTGGCTTTATTCCAACTACTCCACAATAAGCTGCTGGTTGGCGTACAGATCCACCGGTGTCGCTTCCTAACGCTCCAGCGCATAAAAATCCAGCAACTGATGCTGCAGATCCACCAGATGATCCACCAGGAACAACTTTTTCCCCATCACTTTTTCTAATCCACACATTTTCAACAGGGCCAAAATAGCTGTTTGTATTCGCAGAACCCATAGCAAATTCATCCATATTAAGCTTACCGAGCATGGCTGCTCCACTTTTTAAAAGCAAGTCAGACACTGTAGATTCGTAAGTCGGAACGAAATTTTCCAGCATTTTTGAGCATGCTGTTGTTTTTATTCCTTTTGTACAGAATAGATCTTTGATGCCAACTGGTATACCCATGAGCGGCGAGATTAAATCATCCTTTTGCCTAGAGAAATGTTCATCTGCAGCTTTAGCAGCTTTCATTGCTATCTCTGGGGTTTTTGTTATAAATGCATTTAATTTCTCATTTTCAACTGCACTGATGTGCGCCTCTACAAGTTCAACAGCGGAAAAACTCCTTTTTTTGAGCCCGTCATGCATTTGTGTAATATTTAACTTTTTTAGTTCATTCATCAATATTTAATTTTTAGCAAGACGTTAATTATAACATGGCACGGTAAAAAATCTATACATTTATAGTTACAGCTAGAAATATAGCTAAGACCTGTACATAATTGATGCTCAGAGTGTAAAGAACGCAGATACTGCTGAAGAAAAAGGCTAGATGCTGGTAAAAAAATCTCAGGGCCATATCGCAGTTGATACTCAAGACATGCAATTTATGTAACAACTGCAGGAATAACAGACCGCAGCAGTGCTGTGAGAATGGTCAACAATGCAAAAGAAAGCCTTTCTGGAGTTAAAAATATACTGGTTGATGCGGGCTATACAGGAGGGAATTTTGCAATGCAAATAAAAGATATTATTGGTGCAACTGTTGAAGTAATAAAGCGAAGTGAATTTGAACAGGCTCTTACAAAGTATACAAAAAACGTTTACAATCAACGTTCAACGTGATAAATTAAAGAAGGTTTATTCCTCGGTAGCTCAGTGGTAGAGCACTTGGCTGTTAACCAAGTAGTCGCTGGTTCGAACCCGGCCCGGGGAGCTCTTCTCTATGAAATTCTAGTGTTAATCTTATATGGGCATTAAATCAATCGTTTTATGTATACTAGATGGCTGGGGAAATGGAGTAGAAAGCAGTAAATATAATGCTATTAGCAACGCAAATCCACTCTGTTGGCAATATATTAGCTCTAATTATCCAAAATGCAGTTTATCCGCCTGTGGAGCTGATGTTGGGTTACCAGGTAGTCAAATAGGTAATTCAGAAGTTGGCCATATGAATATTGGCAGTGGTAGAGTAGTAATGCAAAGCCTTCAGCGCATTAATCAAGAGATTGGAGCAATAGAAAACAATGTAAATCTACAAAGTTTTATTAGTAATCTAAAAAGTAAGAACGGAGTGTGCCATATAATGGGATTAGTGTCAGATGGCGGTGTTCATTCGCATCAAAAGCATATTTCGACTTTAGCAAATAAAATATCACAGCATGGAATCAAAGTGGTGATACATGCATTTTTAGATGGCAGAGACACATTACCAAATTCAGGAAAAAAATGCATTCAAGAATTTATAAAGAGTATAAAGGGAAATGACATAAGAATTGCTACTGTTTCTGGGCGTTACTATGCTATGGATCGTGATAACAGGTGGGAGAGAACAATTGAAGCTTATGAGGCTATCGCATTTGCAAAGGCACCTTGTCATGATAATGCAGTATCGTTGATTGATGAAAATTATCAAAATAACATAACTGATGAGTTTGTCAGGCCCGCAGTAATAGGTGACTATCAAGGTATAAAACCAGAAGATGGAGTGCTGTTGGCTAACTTTCGTGCTGATCGAATGATACAATTAGCAAGTATTTTGCTTAGTAAAACAAACCATACTGAAATAGCAAAACTCTCTTCAATTTTAAGCATGATGAAGTATAAAGAAGATCTCAAAATTCCTTATATTTTTCCTCCTATATCTTTTGCTAACACTTTAGGACAAACAATAGAAGACAATAAATTGCAACAATTACGCATCGCCGAAACCGAAAAATACGCTCATGTGACTTTCTTTTTTAATTGTGGAAAAGAAAAACCTTTCTCTGGTGAAGAAAGAATACTCATTCCCTCACCAAAAGTTCAAACTTATGATTTGCAGCCCGAAATGTCAGCCTTCAAGCTCACAGAAAAGCTTGTAGAAAAAATTCACTCCCAAGAATTCGCGCTGATAGTTGTAAGTTACGCTAATCCTGATATGGTAGGGCATACAGGTAATATAAAAGCAGCCGAGAAAGCTGTGCTGGCTGTAGATGGTTGTCTTGCGAAAGTGCTGAGTGCTGTTAAAAAGTCAAGCAACACCGCATTAATTGTTACTGCAGACCATGGTAATGTGGAATGTATGTTCGATGAAGAAAATAATACACCTCATACAGCACACACTCTAAATAAAGTGCCGTTTATTGTGTCTTGCGATAATCTAAAACTAAGAGACGGAAGGTTATCTGATATTGCCCCTACTATTTTACAGCTACTTGGAATTAAGAAACCTGATGAAATGACAGGTAGTTCGTTGATTGTATAGTACACCTTATGCTACTATAACTCTACTGTTGAGGGTTGGTTCGCATTAGGAAACAAAACACTGTGCATAGCAGATAGCATATCTATTTGCTGCTCTAAATGACCATGCTCTGCTTCCACATTAGAGTACCGAATATTGTTTTCTCCAGCATATACAGATAAAGAACCATCGTCTTCAACCGCTTTGTTGTTTTGCAATATTATATTAAAAACTCCCTTCTGTTTTAAAGCCTCAAACCAATCTTCAACTGTCATGTAGAAAAACTCACCCGTTCTGCTTTCTGGACATACTTCTGGATAAATCTTCAGTACATCACGGGAAAGTGGTGGAGAAAAATAGCTTTTGAATGAGTAGCTGGGAGAGTTGTAGTTATTATGCAGAGCGATGATATGGTCTTGACCAGGAAGCAAGAAATCTAAAATTTTTTCTGCAAAATTTCTAACTGCTTTCAAAGCACCTTCTGAAAAATTGCCAAATTCTTTTAAACTAGCCTCTGCACCCACGTCGTCAAATATACGATTGGGATCGAATTCATACCGCTCACCATTTAAGTAAAATTCTACATTGCGTGGGGTACCATCACCATGGATAATGTACAGCATTCTTCCACCAAACTGCTGGATTATACACTCGCCAGCTTCTTTTGAAGTTACTTCATTTTGATGCACATTGATAAAATTGATTCCACTTGTATCGCTACTTTTAATAAAAAGCTTAACTGTGGTATCACCTAACGTTAGATCATATTCTTTAGTGTCGATGTTTGACATTTTACTGCTATCAATAATAAAAGTAAATAATAGCCCAATTTTTACTTTATGCTAGCTATACGCTTTTACTTTTAAATTCTTTGCTGTCAATATTAATGATTCATTAAAGAAGCTGTCAATATCACCAATATTACCTATACTTTTTGTACTGATAGATTGGTCAATTCTTTTAACTAGATTAGATAGAACTTTATTAGGGCCAATTTCAACAAATTTGTTAATGCCACGGCTTGCCATATACAAAACCATTTCTCTCCATCTCACTCTGCTTATGACTTGTTTAGCAAGTAAAGCTTTTATAACTTTGGGATCATTCTCCTCTTTAGCTGTAACATTTGATATCAAAGGAACTATAGGACGGGTTATTTTAATACCCTCCAAAAATTCCAAAACTTTTTCATCAGCAGGTTTCATAAGAGATGAGTGAAAAGGTCCACTAACCTGTAACTTAACTAATCTCTTGATGTTCAAGTTCTTGAGCAAATCGAGTAATATTTCAAGACCTTCTCTAGTACCACTTATAACTATTTGCCCACCACCGTTATCATTTGCAATTTCACAAACTCTATCAATCTGGACTGATTTTAAAACATCTTCCACTTCGTTTAGCTCCGCTCCAAGCAATGCAACCATTCCCCCTTCACATTTCAAAGAAGCTTCATGCATTGCTTCGCTGCGAATTTTCAGCAGCTTGATTGCAGACTCAAGAGTCAATGCCCCTGCAGCACATAGCGCTGTATATTCACCGACTGAATGTCCACAAACATATTTAATTCCATAATTAGAAAAAAGAGATTCACCAAACACATGCTCGATAACACGTAGCGTCGCGATTGACACTGCCATTATAGCTGGCTGAGTGTTTTCTGTAATGGTTAATTCTTCAATAGGACCGTTGAAGATTAAATTAGACAGCTTTCTACCCAATATGCTATCCACTTCATTAAATACTTGTCTTGCAACGGAAAACTCACTATATAAGCTCTTTCCCATTCCTACAAACTGAGAGCCCTGACCAGGGAAAGCAAAAACCATGATAACTATATTTATTCCTTATTAAGTATAACATTTTATTTATTTTTTGTCAATATTTTAGAATAATGATTGACTTAGTGAATTAAGTTCACTAGAATATTAACTGACTAAAAGTTTATAAGCAACAATGGCAGAAATTGATTATCATAAGGTTACTATAGTCATGACAGATGGTCAAGAGTTTGAAACTCGTTCCACTTATGGAAAGGAAGGTGATAAGATAAAACTTGATAGGGATCCTCTCACTCACCCTGCATGGACTGGAAGTTTGGCAAGTGGATCAACAAATAAAACTAGCAAATTAGCTAAGTTTAACGATAAATATGGGGATATTTTCTAGTTTTTCGCTTCTTTTTCAGATGCATAAATACAAAAATATAGGCTATATCGCTTCTGAGTCACCAAAATCGCAGGAAGTATCTAAACTATTAAAGAAACTTAATTTTATCAATATAACAGAAGAAAATAAGTCCGAAATTGATCTACTGATAGTTGTTGGCGGTGATGGCTTTATGCTGCGTACCTTGCATAATTACGTCATAGAAAATAAAAACATGCATGTGTATGGGGTAAATACCGGCAATGTTGGGTTTTTGATGAATAAATGCTTTAAAGATTTAATTGATCATATAGAACATGCAACTTCAACTCAGTTAACTTTGCTAAAAATGGAAGCAACAGACACAAGTGGCAAGAGGTATCACTACATAGCGGTAAACGAGGTATATGTTTTTAGAAAAGCAAACCAAATAGTAGAAATGAATATCACTATTAATGATAAGCTAAAAGTAGAAAAATTTAGAGGGGACGGAGTAATATTATCTACTCCCACAGGCAGCACTGCATATAACTTCTCTGCCGGTGGCCCAATCTTGCCGCTAAATTCAAATTTACTTGCATTGACCTCTATCAATAGCTATTACCCAAGACATTGGAATGGAGCGTTAATATCAAACGATACAATCGTACAAATTGACATTAACGACACAAAAAACCGTCCAGCACTTGTAGTATCAGATTACAAGGAGTTTCATAATATATCACAGATAAAAATACAAAAAGACCATGAGAACACAATCACTTTGCTTTTTGACAAGGATTACCCTCTGAATGAAAGGATCTTTGATAGACAATTTCTATACTAACAATTATACGTAAATTGGTATTTACTATATCTTAATAACTATAGCGTAATCAATGCAGCATTAATAATTAATTTTGGAGTAAATATGGGACCAGCAACGAATCTACCATCGTCTGAAGAGAATGCACTATTAATATTTGACTTTGATCAAACAATTACAAATAATTCTATGTGCAATTTCTTTACATCCAAGGGATATGATGATTATGATTCTGGTAAAGAAAAAGCAGTAATTAAAGAAAAAATAGAAGAATTTTTACAAAAGGAAGGCTCAGGAATCAAAAATGAAGAGAAGCTAAATTCTGTATTGAAGTCTGCACTTTCAAGCGGAGTGGAAGTTGCTATTGTATCGTCTGCAAAATACATAAAAGCAGTAGAGTATGTAGTGAAAAATCATTTAGGTTTAACAGAAGAGCAGGCACAAGGTATTAAAGTAGTTGGAGGAACGACTAAGCGTCAAGATCCACTAAATTCAGCAGAAGTAGCTAAAAAAATGAATGAGCCTCAAGATCCACAAATTGCAAAACATCTATGTGTTTTATCTCTTTTAAAAGCATATAAGAAAGACAAAGGTATATTACCGCAAAAAGTCATGTTAGTTGATGGTAATCAGCGGGGCATTAATCCTGCTGATGACTTTTATAAAAGCATCAAGGAAGGATTATTAGAAAAAGATATGAAGGGTCTCTTAGAAAATATAGATCAAGAAATAGCGGAAGTTGATGTCAGGGAAGAGGAAATAAACAATATTGCATTTAAAGGGATTAATGTATCTAGTGAGCCAACAACAAGAACAGACGGAGCAGCGGATGATGGTTATTTAGACAAAGTAGGAAAATGGATTAAAGAGCCTATACAGAATCTTGAGAATACAGTTGATGATGGTCCGGAGAATCATATTTATGCAACTATAGATCCAAGTAAAAAAACTTCGAAAGAGAGTTCAGATAGTGGAATAGATAATCAAAGCTCAGGAATGAAAAGATCAGTTTCACAAGAAACGGAATTTAGTGATCCTTGGGATAGGGAAAAAATTAATAATGAAGTGCCATCTCTCATGCAGTTGATACGAGAAACGAAATTTAGTGACTCTTGTGATAGGGAAAAAAGTGAGAAAGATATGTTAGAAAAACTCAATAATAGTTTAACTCCTTCTCTACTTGAAAGTGATGATACCAATAGTGAAATGGATTCAGAAATTCCTTTAATCAGCCCAAGCAAGAAAACAAACAGATTCTTGCCAAGGGTAAAATATGCCATTCAGCAGAAGGGCTTTATAATTTCCGTTGTAACTGCTGTTATGCTTAGTGCATCCGCAGCTTTAGTATATTTACAAGATAAAGCAAAATTTGCTGCACTTTTTGCAAACTACCAAAGCTATATTACTATACCGGTCATTGTACTTGCTTCATTGCTTGCAATTCTTCCAATATATTTAGCAGTAAAGCAATTTAGAAATACTGAAGAATATCAAACCCAAGGAAAAGATGCAGATAAAATTTTAGATGATGTGTTGGAGCACCAGCCAAAGGACAAAGTGATGAAATCTGTAAGACTAGAATATAGCAATGGCACTCATTCAAATTTTGTACTTAATGCTTGGGAATCTAAGAATGACTTCATCAACATTGACGAAAAAGTAGTTAGCAGAACTAACAAAATAGAATCAGTAATCAACGACAGACCACTATTTACTGCATTATTAGCCAGTGTAATTGCTGCAAATGTAGCACTTCCTTTAGGGCTACTTGCAACAAATGGTGTTAATGGTGTACAAAAATTTTACCAGAACCCTTTGACTAATGACATAGGACTATCATTACTTATGGGCTCAGGTGTACTTGCATTATTAATTTTGTGTCTTGGTGTACATTACTATAGAAAAACAAATTGTACTAATCTTATATACTCTCGGGAAAAGATTGGCGCTGAAGGTGTTAATGAGAAATTCGCTCAGGAAATAAAACAAGAGAGGAGAAATGTTCTTGGGGAAAATCACAGTAAGGACGCAAAACGTTGCAGTTTAACGCTTGAGCAAGTTGTGGTTCAATCTCATAATTGTAAGGATGCTGTTTATAGTGTCGGTTAATCAAATGCACACCGTAAAACACAATGCCTTATGCTCTTTCTTCGTCATCCCAGCGTGTGACACTTTATAATGATGTCATGAAAGTAGCTGACACTTGGGGTCTATGTTTTACACGCTGGAATGACAAAGTGAGCGTGCGTAGGTGTTCTCCTTTCTCGTCATCAGAGTAGCCCCTTTTTTGTCATCCCAGTGCTTGACACTGGGATCCAGAAGACTTAAATTCAACCAAATAATAAAGGCTAGATCCCAGACTGGGATGACACCCTACTTAACCGTCATACCGCGATTCATTCGCGGTATCTCATCCGCTAACAAGAGATTCCGCTAACAAGCAGCGGAATGACGAATTGCTTAACCATCATTCCGCCACGAACCGTCATACCGCGATTCATTCGTGGTTAACCTTACCCAGAAAAAGTAGAGAGAAAGTTAAGACGTTTTTGTCATGAAAATGATGCATCAAATTGTTCGGGAATGCAAT